>JAEWBI010000002.1 GCA_023391185.1 Bacillota bacterium
AGAGAAAAAAATAAACATATGCATATTTTTGTGAATTTTTATTAGTCCTCGCATAAACTAAAGTAAGAGGTGATAATATGGCTTCATATAAGGAAATTGTTACTAAAGCAATTATAGGGAAAGGGAAAAAGTTTTTCAAAAATAACTATAGTATAGAGGCTGACGGTCCTACAAATGTTTTAGGTTGCTGGGTTATAAATCATAAATTTAAAGGATATAAAAGTGGTGAAAAAGTAGGCGTAGACGGTTCTTTTGATGTAAATATATGGTATAGCTATGATAATGATTCTAAAACAGCTGTAATAAATAAAAACATTAAATATAATGACTTATTTAATGTTAAAGTTAGAGAAGATGCAGATTTATCAGGTGATACTGAAATAATAGTAAGAACATTAAAACAACCATCTTGTTCTAGTGTTAATATTAATAATGGTATAATAAATTTTGATATTGAAAAAGAACTAGGAGTAGAAATAGTTGGAGAAACTAAAATGAAAATATCTATTGAAGAAGATGAAGAACCATGGGAAGAAATACTAGATGATGTAGATGAAAATATTGAAAAAGAAATAGATGAAAGCGTAGATCCTGAATATTTAGAAAAAAACGATAAATAATAAAGCAAAAAAACATTTTGTCAACAATAAAAGGTTGACACTGTTTTTTTATTATGTTAAAATTAGTAACAGTGAATGGAGGGAACTAGATGGCAGTAAAATTAAGACTTAAAAGAATGGGATCTAAAAAAAGACCATTTT
Source organism: Bacillota bacterium (assembly GCA_023391185.1). Lineage (GTDB taxonomy): Bacteria > Bacillota_I > Bacilli_A > RF39 > UBA660 > RGIG4266. The sequence goes on from JAEWBI010000002.1 coordinate 762, forward strand.
ACCGTGTTGTAGCAGCTGATTCAAGAAGTCCAAGAGACGGACGTTTTATCGAAGTTGTTGGTACTTATAATCCAATTGCAGAACCAGCAGAAATAAAATTAGATGAAGAAAAAGCTATGAAATGGCTTAGCGATGGAGCTATTCCAACTGATACTGTAAGAGATTTATTTAGAAGTCAAGGAATCATGGAAAAATTCCATAATTCTAAAAAAGAAAGCAAATAATAAATGAACGCAGTAGAATTGACTGAGTTTTTAGTTAAAAATTTAGTAAAAGAACCAGACATGGTATCAGTTAAACAATTAGCAGATGAGGATGACTCTACAGTTATACAAGTTTTAGTTGACAATAATGATATGGGTGCAGTTATAGGAAGAAGTGGAAATATAGCAAAAGCTATAAGAATACTTGTTGGTGCATCTACATATGCTACTGGTCAAAAAAGAGTAAGAATCGATATCGATTCATTTTAAGAAGTTGATGCTTCTTTTTTTATTAAATTAAGGATTGTTATTAGATAACAATCCTTTTTTCTTGAAATAGGGCATATTTTATATTATAATGTATATGTAGAAGTGAGGCTAAGATATGAGTGAAGAAATCCTTAAGATACCAACTCACGTAGGTATTATAGTAGATGGCAACGGTAGATGGGCTAAGGAAAAAGGTTTATCTAGAAGTATGGGTCATAAAGCAGGAGCAGATAACTTAGAAAAAATAGCTAGATATGCTTTTGAATGTGGTGTCAAAGTTCTTAGTTTATATGTTTTCTCTTCAGATAATTTTAAAAGAAGTAAAGAAGAAGTAGATTATTTAATGAATTTATTTACTAATAAATTTAAGAAAGATGCTAAAATATATAATAAAGAAAATATAAAAGTAGTTTTTTCAGGTAGAAGAGAACCTTTAAGAGATGATGTTTTAAAAACAATTGATGAAATTACTGAAACAACAAAGAATAACACTAAAGGTATTATAAATTTCTGTCTCAATTATGGTGGTCAGTTTGAAATAATTGATGCTGTAAAGAAAATGTGTCAAGAAAGTGTAGATATTGAAAATCTTGATATAGAGACTTTTAGTCATTATATGTATCAGGATTTACCAACAATTGATTTATTAATAAGAACTAGTGGTGAGCAAAGATTAAGTAATTTTATGTTATGGCAATGCTCATATGCAGAATTTTACTTCCCAAATACTTATTTTCCAGATTTTAATAAGGATGAGTTTGATTTGGCTATACTTAAATATAATAAAAGAGATAGACGTTTTGGAGGAATAAATTATGAAACAAAGAGCAATTAGTGCACTTATTATGATTATTATATGTGTACCACTTTTAATAACCGGTGGATTATTCTTTAATATCGGTGTATTTATACTAGCAATGCTAGCATTAAAAGAATTCTTGGATATAAAAGAATCTAAGAAAAAGGTTCCTAATTTTGTGAAGATTATCTCTTATGCTTTTTTAGTTATGTTGATAGGAATTAATGTAAGTAATGAAGTACTTGATTTTCAAATGGATTATAGAGTAATAAGTGGTTTATTTTTAACTTTCTTAGTTCCGACTATTCTATATCATGATAGGGAAAAATATAGTATTAATGATGCTTTTTATTTAATTGGAGGAGTTTTCTTTTTAGCCCTTTCAATGATACTTCTTATAAATGTTCGAAGTTATGGACTTATGACGTTAATTTATTTATTTCTAATTACAATTATGACAGATACTTTTGCTTACTTGACAGGTATGCTTATAGGAAGAACTAAATTAATAGAATCTATATCACCTAAAAAGACTTGGGAAGGTACGATAGGTGGAACTGTTATTGCAGTATTTATAAGTACAATGTTTTATATTACAGTTATTAATCCAGACATTAGTATGTATAAAATAATATTTACTGGAATATTTTTATCTATTTTAGGTCAATTTGGAGATTTATTCTTCTCAGCTATTAAAAGATATTATAATAAAAAAGATTTTTCAAATCTTATACCAGGACATGGTGGAATATTAGACAGAATGGACAGCATAATTTTTGTATTATTAGGATTTATGTTTTTCATATCAATTTTGTAAAGGGTGGTTAGATGACAATTATATATTTTATTTTAATATTAGGTATTACCGTTTTTGTTCATGAATTAGGGCATTTTATATTTGCTAAAAGAGCAGGTATTTATGTTTATGAATTCTCTATTGGAATGGGACCAGTATTAAAAAAATGGAAAAGAAAAAACGACGAAACTGAGTATTCAATTAGACTACTTCCAATTGGTGGATTTGTTAGTATGGCTGGTGAATCTGTTGAAGTAGATGAAAAAGTCCCAGCAGAAAAAAGACTTCAAAGTAAAACTTGGGGTCAAAGATTTATGACTATAATAGCGGGTATTATGAATAACTTTATTCTTGCTATTATTATATTTTTTATAATTGCTTTAATTATGGGTGCTCCTAAATCTAATGCTTATATTAATTACTTAGACGAAGATATGCCTGCTTATGATAGCGGTTTAGCGGCTGGTGATGAAATAATAAAGTTAAATGGTAAGAACATTTCAGCTGATATGCTTTTACTTGAACTTATGGTTAATGGTGAAGATACGGTTAGGCTTACTGTTAAACATGATAATGGAGAGTACGATAATGTTGTTATAACACCGGTTAAAGTTGAAGAAGATGGTAAGGAATCATATAAATTTGGTTTTGGCTTAGGAACTGAAACTGAAAATGGTTTATTGTCATCTATAAAATATGCCTTTACTAAATTATTCGCTTTAATTCAGCAAATGGCCTATATTATTGTTTATTTGATAACTGGTAAATTATCATTATCAAGTTTATCTGGTCCAGTTGGAATCTATAATGTTGTAGGAGAAACTGCTAAAACTGGTTTTATAAATATAGTTTATTTACTTGGATATATTTCTGCTAATGTTGGATTTATGAATTTACTTCCAATACCAGCATTTGATGGTGGAAGATTATTGTTCTTAGTCATTGAGAAAATTAAAAGAAGTCCAGTTAGTGTAAAGTTTGAAAATACTGTTCATGGAGTTGGATTGGTTTTTCTAATGGCTTTAATGGTAGTAATTACTTACAATGATATAATTAGAATATTCTTTGGAGGATAATATGATTAAAACAGTTATGAAGTATGCTGTAAATTATAATAAAGTAGTAAACTTTATTTATGATGAAGAAGACTTTATAACAACAAGAATAATAGATTATTATAAAGATTATGTTCTGAATGAAAAAGAGTCAAGCAGAAAAATAAGAAGTTTAGATAATATTATAGTTAATTATATTAGTGATGATAATTTTAAAATATATGTTAAAGAACATATAAATGAATTTAATACTAATGAATATGGCATTGATTATTATTATGATATGGATATGATATTATCAAAACTTTTTAAAAATTATATATATAACAAAGGAGAAAGTATAACCAAAACAAAGTGGTTATAAGGAGTGTATATTATGTTAAAAGTTGATCATGTAACAAAATATTATGATAAATTTAAAGCAGTAGATGATTTATCTTTTGAAGTTAAACCTGGTGAAATATTTGGCCTTTTAGGTATAAATGGTGCAGGTAAAACGACTACTTTTCGTATGATTATGGGCTTACTAGACCCAACAGAAGGTAAGATAACATTAAATGGCAAAGAAATTGATTATGATGTCACTAATGATATTGGTTTTCTTACAGAAGAAAGAAGCCTTCTTACGAAAATGACAATTAAAGAGCAATGCTTATATTATGGTATCTTAAAAGGCATGAAAGAAGAAGATATTTTAAGTAAGCTAGATGAGTTATTAAAAAAATTTTATAAAAATGAAGAAAAATTTGATTTAGAAAAATTTAAAAACAAAAAGATTAAAGAATTATCAAAAGGTAATCAACAAAAAATTCAGTTTATAACTGCAATTATTCATAAACCAAAATTAGTAATTCTTGATGAACCATTCTCAGGCCTTGATCCATTCAATGTTGAAC
>JAEWBI010000021.1 GCA_023391185.1 Bacillota bacterium
CAGTACCTGCAGTTAATAATGCGGTTAAAAAGTCGCAAGAAAGGGCGTTAAAAGCACAGGAAGATGCAATAATAGAGTCTGCAAAAAAATATGCTTTAGAAAATATTGAAATACTTCCTAAAATAGATTCTGGTCAAAAAATTATATATGTAGGAGACTTGGTGGAAGAAGGGTATTTAGATAACATTCCTTTAAATCCTATTACTAATAAAAAAATGTCTGATTGTATAACTGTAACATATATAGAGTCTAAAGATAAATATACTTATACGTACGGAGAATGCAATATTAATGAAATGGTCACAAATACTTATCCAAGCGGAGATAGAATGATAATAATTTCTGACAGTGAAGATGAAGAAGTAATGACAATTAGTCAAATTTTTGGACAGGATTCTATATTTTCTTCTAATAATGAGAGTGAAAGATTATTAGAAGAATATGGTGAAGAAAATATATATACTTCAGAAATGACAGCAGTAGTTTTTGACAATAATGATAAAGCTTTAGATTATATGCTTTTATTTAAAATAGGAATAGAAAATAATGATATTTACATGGATTTATACAATTTATTTTCTAGCGTAATAACAAAATATAATATTGAAAATACTGATGTTCCAATGCATATATTTGGATATCCAGAAAATTTATCAATTTATTTTGGATTTAGTATGAAAGATATGATGGCAAGCGGAGAACTTGAATACTCACCATTATATGATGAGCAACTTAATATTTTGAGTTATAAAAACATACATACAGCAAGTGATCTTTGTGAAGCTATGTATGATTTATATTTAGAAGAAAATCCGGGTTCAACTGACCCATTTGAATGTCCTTTTCAGTCAAATAATTTAATTGAAATGAAATTGAATTAGTGATGATTGACATTATTATATTTATGTAATATAATTAATAACATAAATGCGATGATGGTGTGGAAAACCGGAGTAATATAAATTAAGCTGATTCTTCTAGAATAAGTAAGGTGGAACCGCTCCAATGGAGTCCTTACAATTATTCTAGAAGTTTTTTAATTAGAGGGAGAGATAATATGGAAGAATTAACAATGGAAAAATTAGTAAACATATGTAAGCAATATGGATTTATATTTCAAGGAAGTGAAATATATGGAGGTTTAGCTAACACTTGGGATTACGGTCCACTAGGATCTAGATTAAAAAATAATGTAAAAGATGCATGGAGAAAAAGATTTATTCAAGAAAGGTCAAGTAGTTATGAACTTGATGCTGATATTCTTATGCATCCTAGAGTATGGGAAGCAAGCGGGCATGTTAGTAGTTTCTCAGATCCGCTTATTGATTGTAAAGGATGCAAAATGCGTCATAGAGCAGATAATTTAATTGATGCTTTTAACCCAGCTGTACATGCTGATGGAATGACACAAGAAGAAATGATGCAGTATATCAAAGATAATAAAATTCCATGTCCAAAATGCGGAAGTTTAGATTATACTGATATAAGGCAATTTAATTTAATGTTTCAGACTTATCGTGGAGTAACTCAAGATTCTAAAAACATTGTATATTTGCGTCCAGAGAATGCTCAAGGAGAATATGTAAATTATTTAAATGTTCAAAGAAGTATGAGATGTAAACTACCATTTTCAATAGGTCAAATTGGTAAAGCATTTAGAAATGAAATTACTCCAGGTAACTTTATTTTTAGAACAATTGAATTTGAACAAATGGAGTTTCAAACATTTTGTAAAGAAGGTAATGATACAGAATTATATGATCATTTTAAAGAGTATGGTAAAAAGTTCTTTATGGATTTAGGATTACCTGAAGATAAGTTACGCTTTCATGATCATGAAAAATTGGCTCATTATGCTAAGAGTGCATGTGATATAGAATATAAGTTTCCATTTGGGTGGGGAGAAATTAATGGTACTCACAATAGAACTAATTTTGATTTAACTAGACACCAAGAATATAGTGGTCAAAATATGAATTACCTAGATCCTGAAACAAATGAAAAATACATACCATTCATAATTGAATCAACATATGGTTTAGGAAGAACAGTTTTAGCTATTCTTTGTGAAGCATATCATGCAGAAAAACTTGAAAATGGTGAGATAAGAGAAGTTATGTCTTTACATCCATCATTAGCTCCTTATAAAGTAGCTGTACTGCCACTTATGAAAAAGTTTCATCAAGATAAAGCTAACGAAGTATATGAAATGCTTTCAAAAAACTTTATGACTACATATGATGAATCTGGTAATATAGGTAAGAGATATAGAAGACAAGATATAGTAGGTACTCCATTTTGTGTAACTATTGATGAAGATACACTTTCTAATAATACTGTAACAGTAAGAGATAGAGATACTATGGCACAAGTAATTATTAGTATAGATGAACTTACAAACTATATTAATGAAAAAATAAAATTTTAAAGATACGATATCGTATCTTTTTTTGTATTATTAGCCCTTTTTTTAAATGTGAATATAATAATTAGAGAGAAGGTAAAAATGGGAAGAAATAAATACAGACTAGATTATGTAAGTGAAAGAGTGTTAAGCGAAACAAAATACTTTTTGTTAGCCCAATCAACTCTTGCTAAAACTGCAAGATTTTCTTGTCGTAGTACTTCAACTATTTATAGGGATTTTAATGAAAAACTACCTAAGATAAATGCAGAGTTATATAGAGAAGTGCGCATGCAAATAGAGAGAAATAAAAGAGGTAAAAAAATAGCTAATAACGGAACTACAAAACAAAAAAGCTTAGTAAAACAAAATACAAAACCAAGATGTTAAAATATAGTAACATCTTGGTTTTATTATATAAAACACAAAAATAATATAAAAGAAGTGCATATACATGTTATAATATAATAGATTAGAAATGGTGATAGTATGAAAGAAAATATTAAAAGTAAATTACATTATTTAATAGCTCCGTTAATTGTATTAATTACTTTTACAGTAATAATGATTATTAAAGGAATGCACCCATTTGGTACTAATTTAATAGCAAATTTAAATATGGATGATGTTTATATTCCAGCATATTATAAACTTTATGATGTACTTCATGGTAATGCTAGTATATTTTATGATTATAATTTAGGTGGTGGTACCAATATATTAGGTACACTTATAAGTAATGGATTATTAAGTCCATTATCATGGATTGTATATTTTTCTTCTAGGAGTTATATACCATATTTTATGACATTTATAGTATTATTTAAATTTATGTTTATTAGTATTACATCATATTATGCATTTAGTAAATTATTTAAAAATACTGGAAGATTTTATAATATTTTATTTAGTCTTATTTATACTTTATCTGGTTATACAATTTTAATGTATTCCAATATAATATGGTTAGAAAACATTGCGTTATTGCCACTTTTAGTTTTAGGATTAAAAAATATATTTGATAACAAAAAGAGTAAATTATTTGTTGTTGCTTTAGTTCTAAGTTTAATAAATAATTATCAAATATCATTTATGATTATAGCTTTTTTAATAATTTTTACTTGTTTAGGACTTTATTATTTAGTAAGTAAAAAAGATAGAAAAGAACTAGCAACTAAAGTATTAACATATATAGTATTCTCAATATTAATATCAGCTTTTGCTACTTTGCCTTGTATTATGCAGGTTGAGAGTAGTTATAAGTTAGTTTCTGATTTGAATGAATCCTACTTATTGGAAAAAATAATATACTTTTTTCCAATAACATTAATAATTATTCTTTTTATAAAACAAATTACTAATAGAAAAAAGGATAAGAAATACTCAATATTTTATTTATTATTATTTATTTTAAGTAGTATTGGTGTATTTGTCCCTAGAATTAGTGAAGTTATTAATACAGGAACATACTCTAATTTTCCGTTCAAATACGGTTTTATTCCTATATTTGTTTTGATATTAGGCAGTATGCACTATTTAAATAATAATAAAATCATTTTGAAAACAAAAGTTAATAAAAACTTTGCTTTAGCTGCATATATTATCTTAAATATATTTTTAATATATATAATAAATACATTTAAAAATGTAATGTTAGATAGTAATATTAGTGTAGATATTCAGTATGTTAAGCAGTTTATAGCGCTTTTTGTTATCTTTATAGTTAATTTATTAATTATATATGTAGCGCTTTTAAATTCCGAGAAATATAGAAAGTTCTTACTTATTTATAGTACTTGCGTAAGTATTATAATATTTGGTTATTTTGCAATTCCAAAATTATCATCGACAATTAAATTAAAGGAATTTGAGGAAAGTATCCCATCTTATTCAGATAGTATGTATCGTTATAAAGATAATACTTTATCTTTAGGAGCAAACTTTTCGCAAGTTCTTAATTTACCATCAAATTCCTCATTTACTAATACTAATCTAAAGAGCCAGTATAAAAATCATTATAAATTAGGTTATCTAACTGAAGGATTAAGTCTTTATTCTACAGGTGGCACAATATTTTCAGACTTAATATCAGCAAATAAGTATATTATAAGTTATCAACAATTACCAGATAATTTATATAAGCTAGTAAAAGAAAATAATGGTGTATACTACTATGAAAGTAAGTATAACTTATCATTCGCAATTCCTTATTTTGGTGATACATATAGTGATTATGGTGGTTCTATATTTGATTATCAAAATAATATCTATCAAAAACTATTTGGTAAAAAAGAAAACATAATAGATATTAGTAAACCTTCTTTTAAGTATGAAAATATTGATGTTACTGATGAAAACTATTATTATCCTACTGCTGAAGAATCATCAATAAAATTTAAGACTGAAGTAAAAGGACTAAGTAATTTATATATTAATTTAGACATAGAGTATGGAAATGTTTATGCAATATTAGTAAATGGAGTGGCTATAAAGAATCCAACTCGTACGAATAGGCAAAATAAAACTTTCCCTATATCAGATCAGACAACTATATTATTAGGACAATTTGAAAACGAAACTGTAGAAGTTAGTTTGAAAACAGAAGGAGTAATTATTAATAATTATGAATTAGGCATGATAAACATTGATAAGTTCATAAACTTAGTAGAAGATAACAAAGAAAATATTTTAGTAAGTACTAAAATGAGCACTATGAAGATCAGTTATAATAATATTAATAATAATAAGTCTTTATTATTACCAATAAACTATAGTGATGGATTCACTATAACTAATAATAATAAAGAGATATCGTATACTTCTAATTTTAATAATTATATTTCAGTAGATTTGGAAGAAGGAAATAACTATATAGTAATCAAATATAAGCCGAAATATTTTAACCTGGGTTTATATTTAACAATAATTACTATTTTAGTATCTAATTTGTTTATTTACTTAAATAAAAAAGTTAATCTTTTTAAAAATAGAATATATTGTAATACTATGTCAACTATTCTATATATTTTAGGGGCAATACTATTTTTAAAAGTATATATTTTATCACTTTTTTAAGAAGAGCATTACGCTCTTTTTTGTTTTATTAGACATAACACTTCTAACGATGTTCTTGTTAAATATACCAATATATGATAAACTTATATAAGTTTAAGAGGGATGATAAAAATGAAATTTGTAACAAATATAAGTGAAGAAGAATATGAAAAATTTGTTAGTAATAGTAGCAAATCACATTTTATGCAAAGTTATTACTGGGGACAAGTAATGAAGTATAAAAAATTTGTTCCTCATTATGTTGGCATTAAAAAAAATGATGAACTTGTCGCAACGGCATTACTTTTAGAGAAAAAAATGTTTAATAATTTAAGTTATTTTTATTGTCCAAGAGGATATATTTTGGATTATAGTGATTTTGAGTTGTTAGAAAATTTCACTAAAGAACTTAAAAAATATGCCAAAGATAAGCACGCTATATACATAAAAATAGATCCAGATATAAAAAGACATAATTTAGATCCAGAAGGTAATATAGATAATTCTTTTAATAATTATAAACTTATGGATAAATTATCTAAATTAGGGTATAAACACAAGGGGTTTAATACTGATTTTGTTAATGAACAACCTAGATTTACTTTTAGATTAAATCTAGAAGATGATTTTGAAAATATATATTCTAGAATGCATGCAACTACAAGAAAAATTTTAAATAAAAAAAATGAGTATGATTTAATAACTTATATAGGTACTGTTAAGGATATTCCTGATTTTTACATTACTATGGAAGAAACAGCCGAAAGGGAAGGGCTGGCTTGTAATCCAGTAAAATATTATGAAGAGTTTTATAAAATATTAAATGAACATGGTATGAGTGATATATATGTAGTTAAGGTAGATATTAGTAAATTAAAGGAAATATATCAAAGTAAAATAGATGAATTAAATAAGAATATTGACAATCTTGAAACTAAATCATTCGGTAATAAGCAAAAAACAGAAAACAAAATAAATGAATTAAAAAATGAAATAAGTAAGGTTCAAAAAGATTTTGATCTTGTTAATCAAGTTCATGAAAAAGAAGTTATTCTGTCATCTATTATAACTGTTAAATATAATGATAAAGTATGGACTGTTCATGGCGGTAATACTACTTTACTTCGTAATTTAAATTCAAATTACTGGCTATACTATACAATTATAAAAGATGCACATGATAATGGATATAAAGTTATTGATTTCTTTGGTACAAGTGGTATAGCTAATCCAGATAAATCTAATCCAATATATGGCATACATAATTTTAAAAAGAGATTAGGTGGAGAGTACACTGAATTTATTGGTGAGTATGATTTAATATGTAATAAGTTTATGTATAATTTATATAACACTATTGTTCCATTAAGAAGAAAGATTGTTAAAGCAAGATTAAAAAAGAAAGGTAAGTAATATGAAAAAAAGTAATTTTCTAAATGGTGCTATTATTGCTACTGCAGGCATTATAATATGTAAAATAATAGGACTTGTTTATGTAATACCTTTCTATGCAATGATTGGTACTGCAGGTGGTACACTATATAGTTATGCGTATTCTATATATGCTATATTCTTAAGTTTATCAACTAGTGGTGTTCCTGTTGCAATGAGTAAAATAGTAAGTGAATATAACACACTAGGTGATTATAATACAAAGGAAAGAGCCTTTAAAATTGGTTCAAAATTAATAATTGGCTTAGGTATACTAGGATTTATAGTTTTAACTATATTTGCTCCTACTATTGCAACAATATTAAAAGGTGGTGTAGAAGGTGGAGCCTCTATAGAACACATAACTTTAGTTATTAGAGTAGTTGCTTCAGCTTTACTTATAGTACCATTATTTAGTGTAACGCGTGGGTATCTACAAGGTCATAAGATGATTGCTACAGCTAGTATATCCAACGTGTTAGAGCAACTAGTGAGAGTGATTTTCTTATTAGGTGGTAGTTACTTAGTAGTGAAAGTTTTTCACCTATCAACAACACTAGCTGTATGTATAGCTGTTCTTTCAGCTACAATAGGAGCTTTAGTTGGTTATTCATATGTTAGATTCCGTATTCGTCAAAATAAAAAAGAGTTTAATAAAAATGCTGAACCAACTAAAGAAGAGAAAGCAATTACAAATAAAGATTTATTTAAGAAGATTTTAATGTATGCTATTCCTTTTGTTATGATAGATTTAATAGATTCAGCTTATGTGGTAGTTGATTCAGTTACTATCGTTAGAACCTTAACTAAGTTAGGAATGAGTGCAGATAATGCTGAAATAGTACTATCTTCTATTGCAACTTGGGCAACAAAACTAGATATGATTGTAATATCGGTAGCAATAGGTTTTGTTACGAGTCTAATACCTCATATAACAAGTAGCTTTGTTAAAAAAGATATGGAAAGTGTTAATAATAAATATAAACAGGCTTTAGAGATGTTATTATTAATAGTAATACCACTTACTTTTGGACTTGCCTTTTTGGCTAGTCCAATATGGACAATCTTTTATAGTCATAATGCATTAAGTATAAGTGTATTTACTCTATATGCATTTCAAGCACTTACATATTCTTTACACTGGCTGTTAATTAATCTATTACAGTCTCTAAATAAAAGTAAAGTTACATTATTAACATTACTTACTGCTCTTGGCATAAAGACTGTATTAAATGTACCAGCAATGAAATATTTGCCACTAATAGGAATACCTTCTTATCAGGGATCAACTATAGTAACTTTAATAGTTCAAGTTGGTATGATAATATTTATACTATTATATTTAAATAAGAAATTTAAACTTAATCTAGATGGTGTTAAAGGTAACTTAGCTAAAATATTATTTAGTGGTTTAGCAATGGTAGGGGTTCTATTTGCGCTTACTAATTTTATAGATATAAATACTACAACAAAATTATCTTCATTACTAGTTGTAGTTATATATGCTGCAGTTGGTGGAATAATTTATCTAGGACTTACATATAAATTTGGGCTTTTAGACAAATTTATTAAAATTTTAAAGAGTAAAAGACAAGAAAAATGATGTTTACAAGGTAATGTTAATTATCTTGTTTTTCTTTTATAGACATTGACTTATAACTATAAAACATTTAAAATGTTTAGTATGTAGAAAATGTGACAGGAGGAAATTTATGTGTGGATTATGTGGTTTTATTAATAAATCAAAAAATAAAGAAAAAGAAACTATAATTAAAGAAATGGCAAGTAAAATATTACACCGAGGACCTAATAGTGAGGGATTATATGTTGATGATGATATAGCCATTGCTTTTAGACGTCTTAGTATTATTGATCTTGCAGGTGGTAGTCAACCAATTTATAATGAGGATAAGAGTAAGCTAATTTTCTTTAATGGAGAAATATATAACTATCAAGATTTAAGAAAAGAATTAGAAAAGAAGAAACATAAGTTTACTACTAACACAGATACTGAAGTAATCTTACACGGTTTTGAAGAGTATGGTGAAGACATAGTTGATCATTTAAGAGGAATGTTTGCTTTTGTTATTTGGGATACTAAAACAAAAGAGATGTTTGGTGCTAGAGATAATTTTGGTATAAAACCTTTTTACTACTATCATACAAAGGATCTTTTTATGTGGGGATCAGAAATAAAAACTTTTTTAGCAAATCCTTATTTTAAAAAACAACTTAATGAAGAAGCATTAAGACCATATTTAACATTTCAGTTTTCATCAATGGAAGAAACCTTTTTTAAAGGTGTAAAAAAGTTAGCCCCTGGACACTGCTTTACTTATAAAAATGGCAAAATGAATATTAGAGAATTCTGGGATGTTCATTTTAATGCTGATAATACCAAATCAATGGAAGATTTTATTCCTGAAATAAATAAAATAATGGAAGATTCAGTTGAACATCACAAAATAAGTGATGTTAAGGTAGGATCATTTTTATCAGGTGGTGTTGACTCTAGTTATCTTGCAGCCAAATTAATGCCTAATAATACTTTTTCAGTAGGATTTGCAAGAGAACACTTTAGTGAAATTGACCAAGCTAGGGATTTATCAAAAATACTTGATATAGAAAATATTAATAAAGTAGTAACTCCTGATGAGTTTTTTGATAAGTTACCTGATATTATGTATCATTCAGATGAACCGCATGCTAATTTATCAGCAGTTCCACTATATTTCTTATCTGAAATAACTAGACCATATGTAACAGTAGTTCTTTCGGGTGAGGGAGCAGATGAAGTATTTGGAGGAAATGATACATACAGTATTACTGATAAAGATAGGAAATATCGTAAATTACCAAAATGGATAAGACATGCAGTCGGAAAATGGGCATTTAACAAAGAATGGTTCCATGGTCGTAAATTTTTAGTTAAGAATGGACTAAAACCAGAAGAGTATTATGCTGGAAATGCTTTCATTTTTAATGAAAATGAAAAAAAGAAAGTATTAAAAGAAAAGTATTTAAAAGGTAAAATGTGGTATGAAATAACAGATCCTATATATGAAAAAGTAAAGGATAAAGATGATATAACAAAGATGAAGTATCTTGATATTCATTTATGGCTTCCAGAAGATTTACTTCTTAAAGCAGACAAAATGACAATGGCTCATTCTATTGAACTTAGAGTGCCATTTCTTGATAAAGAAGTAATGAAACTTGCTGAAACAATACCAGTAGAATATGAAATAAAAAATAACACAACAAAGTATATATTTAGACAAGCATCTAATGAAGTTTTACCAAAAGAATGGGCAAATCGTCCAAAATGGGGATTCCCAGTGCCTTTTCATTATTGGATAAGAGAAGAAAAATATTATAATAAGATAAAGAAAATCTTTGAAATGGATTTTGTTAATGAATTTTTTAGACAAGATTTTTTAATCAAAATGTTGGATGATCATAAGAATGAAAAAAAACAAAATGGTCGTAAAATATATGTTATATATACTTTCCTTTTATGGTATAAAGTTTATTTTATAGATCAAAAATAAATTAGTAAGAAAACACAATGAGAATTAATCGTTGTGTTTTTTATTTATTGTTGATATAATTAAGACAAAATATGAGTAGTAAATAATAAAAATAGGAGTGTAAACGTTGTTATGAAAAAAAGAGGTTTTACTTTAATTGAATTATTAGCAGTAATATTAATACTAGGGATAGTCGCTTTAATAGCAATACCAGTTGTGAATAATATCGTAAAGGAAAGTAGAAAAGGGGCATTTAAAGAATCAAATAATTCAGTAATAAGTTCTGTAAGTGATACTTGTAATACGGAAATGATTAAGGGAAATGTAGTGGCTGGAACTTATTATATTGTTAATGGTGAAATTGACGGATTAAATTTAGGGTTAAATGGAAAACTACCAGATAATGGTTATGTGGTTGTAGATTCCCAGTGTAATGTTGCAATTGCTTCATATAACAGTAGTTATTGTGCAACAAAAGAACTTGAAGATGAAAGCGTAACTGTAATGAATTATAATAAAGTAAGTGATGAATGTTCAGTAGATTCTGAGATTGCAACACCAGCAAATGAAACAGTAGAAGATACTTGTTTTACTTATAATGACAATGGTGATAATACAGTAACAATAACAGGATATGATTATAATAATGCATCTTGCACAAAGGATTTAGTTATACCAACAACAATTGATGGAAAAAAAGTAACTACAATATCTGACTTTGCTTTTGTTAATACTGATAGAATTGTAGTAATATTTCGTGATTCGGCTTCTAATTACTTTACTGATGAATTTATAGAAAACTATACGGGATCAAAAGATGATATATTTTATTACGAAGCTTTTGCAAA
>JAEWBI010000030.1 GCA_023391185.1 Bacillota bacterium
TTATGAATCTTAAATAACATTTATCTTTCTAAAACATTATATCACAGCATTTATTTGTGATACCCATTAATATAATAAAAAAAGGAGAATTATCTCCTTTTTACATACATACACCTTTTTCAATTAATACACGCGCATAACTTCCTATATATTTTCCATAAGTAAATATTATATCAATTAGCGCCGTCATAAGTGGCATACAAATTAGAACTACTAGCATTAATAAAATAACTTTATAGTTCTTTTTTATATTAAATATTATAGTGGACATAAACTGCCATCTACTAATCGTCTTATAGAGCTTCCAACTGCTCTACCCAAGTTTAAAAAAGTATTCACTCCTTTAGTTATTGAGTTAATTAAAGTTCCTGTTATAGCTCCACCATAAAGATTCCTAAGTTCTATTTCTTCTAATCTCACTGCATTTCCTCCTAGCGATTACACTTAAGTGGTCTAACGTATCCATCTATCACACCAACTATAAAAACTATACCCGCTATGATAAGTAATCCTGCTCCTAGACTAATACTACCACCTTTAATATGTTTTAATTCTTTTTCTGTTAAATTCATTGCTGCATACCATCCCTTATTTTTTCTTTTATCATATTATAAAAGTTTGTTTTACCAAGCACTATAAATATATCAATGACATCATTTTCTACTAACTCATAATTATCTAAATTTAAAACAACTTGATAATATTTATTATAATTAGAGTCATAAATTACTTCACTAATACTATCTATGACTGTTTGGTATTCTTTTTTATTTATCAATATAGACTTATTATTTAATAGTTTTAAATTATCTTCAGATACAGTTATATTTATCTTATTATCTTTAACTAAACTTTTTAATTTTAATGTTCTATCATATTTATATGAACTAACTAACACTATTGCTAGCAACACAAATATTAATACTATAATTATAAATAATTTATAAATTTTACTTTCTTTGCGCTGTAAAATTACTTCACTATTGTTATAAATATCTATATTTCGCATCTGATTTTATCCATTTTAATTACTCCATCCTCAAGTTCTATTAAATGATCATAAAGATCTAAATTTTCTAATCTATGTGATATAAAAATCATAGTTTTTTCCTTATACCTTTCAAAAATATTCTTAAGAATTTTTCTTTCTAAATTAATATCAACTTGATTAAGTCCTTCATCAATTAATAAGATATTGAATTTTGATAACAGTACTCTACTTAAAATGATTCTTTGTCTTTGACCACCTGATATGTTAAAACCATTTTCTTCTATTATCATATTAAATCCTAACTTATTGTCTTTAATAATTTCATCTACATAACAATCTTTAACTACATCAATAAATTTATAACTATCATTATTATCTAAATTTATATTATTATATAAACTATCTGTAAATAGAATTTCATTTTGTGATATATAAGAAATACTACTTCTAATATTTTCTATATCATTAATATCATCATTTCCTATTATTACTTTATCACGCTTAACATCATAATATTTCATAATGATTTTCAAAAGTGTGCTTTTACCTGAGCCACTTTTTCCAGTAATAACTACTTTTTCTCCTGCTTTAATATTTAAATTAATATTTTTAAGAACCTTTTTATCATAATTATAAATGTAACTTAAGTTACTAATTTTAATATCTCCACATAATTCTTTATCTAACAGTTTTGGTTTATTATTCTCAAACATCTCATAAACCTTTTTAATTGCCTTTTTAGCTTCTTCAATACTTAAATCAAGTGATATTATGTTTCTTATAGGGGAAAAGAAAAACATTGATATCGAGTTAAACGCTATTAAAGTACCAAAGGTAATTGTTCCGTTTATTACTAATAAAATACCATAGTACATTATTATTACTTCACTAATACTATTTACTATCTCTTTTAAAAAGTTTTGGTTATTTACAAAATTATCCAAACTTACTGTTTTCTTTAAATAACTAACATACTTTTCTTCAAATGTTCTAATTACTTTATTTTCAATATTTAATCCTTTAACTGTTTCAAAGCCATTTATACTTTCATACATAAATGATGTCATGCCTGCTTTTTTCTCATAATAATCATCCGTCTTTTCACTTAAAAAATGTTTTGAAAGTATAAATATTAAAGCATAACACATTAAAACTATTATTGATATAAAGAACATTTTAGTATTTATGATATAAAGTACTATTGCTGAAAAAATAGTTAGTGGTAAATCCATAAATAAGGTTAAAATAAGATCATTTATTAATTGCCTTATTTTCTCTAAATCACTTATTTTGGATATTATTTCTCCTGTCGTTCTATTACGATAATATTGATATGGGAGGTTCAAAACTTTCTTATAAACATCCATATTTATAGAGATATCTATTTTTTCATTTATAAATATTAGTAATTTAGTTCTTAAATAATTAGTTATAATTTTAAGTATATAGATTAGCATAAAAAAGATAAAAATAAATAATAAATAATTAATGGGTGAACTAATTAAATCAAATAATAATTTTAAGTAGAATGAAAATGATATTGTCGTTATCATATATATTAAGGACATAAAGAATAATTCTATTATACTTTTTTTATAATCTTTAATTATATTTAATACTACTTTAACTAATTTAACTTCTGTATTTTTTACTACTGGTTTTATTGGATAAGTTATAATTAATACATTACTCCAAATTTTGTTAAACTCTTTAAAAGTTACTTTTTTAATTTTTGTATTTGGATCGGCTATTAGTAAGTATTTCTTTTTATAGTTAATTTGATAAATAGTAATGTAATGATTGTAACTCTTATCAATTACCACATGAGCAATAGCAGGAAGTATTATATTTTCTTTGTTGATTTCATCTAGTGATGTTTTAATTCCTTCTGCATTAAAACCAATATTTTTAAATACTTCTATTATTTTAAAAGCACTTGTACCATTTTTATCAGTATTTAAGTGACTAGCTAAATCTTCTAGACTTATATAGCCTTTATAATATTTAATAATCATTTGCATACAAGCACATGCACAATTTTTAAGACCATCTTGCCTTGTGAATGGATATTTGTAATACACGTTTATCACCTCCTTACTTATATGTTACTTAGTAAAGAGGTGAATTCCTTTTTATTACGAAAAAAAATCCTAATAAATAGGATTTTTTTTCTGTTAATTTTCTAACTCATCACAATGGCACTTGTATTTATCATCTATAAATTCTGTAACCATCTGAATCATACCAGCACTATACCTTTGATATAATACAACGGCTGCTGCTCCTATAGCAAGGAGTGTTAAGTCTTTAACAACTTTCATAATATCACCTCTCAAGTTAGAAAAGTTTGTTGGTTGTATGCATACGGTAATATTATGTGTCTATTTCTTTTTATTATACAAAATATTCGCTATCTTATCTAACAAAGAAGTTTTCCTTATATATTCATTGCCATTATTGACTGAATAAACAAAAGCTGAACTCTCTCCTAAAATAATTAGCTTCTTTTTAGCTCTAGTTATGGCAGTATATAATAATTTTCTATAAAGCATTCTTTTATAACTATTACAAATTGGCAAAATAACCATTTCAAATTCACTACCTTGTGATTTATGGATACTTATTATATATCCATGCTTAAATTTATTAAAATCTTTAGGTAAATATTTAATAACATTGCCATCAAAATCGATATCAATTTCATTTTTACCACTTTTACTAGTATTTGCATATATAATGCTTTTTATAACACCAATATCGCCATTGAAAACATTTAAATCAGGCATATTTACTAATTGTAAAATTTTATCATTTTCTCTAAAAGTTACATCTCCATAAACAATCTCTCTTTTATCATTATCTGAAGGATTAAATATTTTTTGCAATTCAATATTTAAATTATCAATACCATTTTCTCCGTGATACATTGGTGCCATTAACTGAACTCTCTTATAATCGTATCCCTTATCTAATACTTGCTTACATAATTTTTTTAAATTTTCTTTAATATTTGAACCATTACATTCTAAGAATGTATAATCACTTCTTGTTTCTAAAAAATTTTCTGATAAATCATTATCTTTTATTTCTATTGCTAAGGTATTAATATAAGAGTTTTCGTCTTGTCTATAAAGTAAATCTAAATGAACAGTATCGATAACTTCACTTTCAATTAAGTCTTTTAACACTTGACCTGGTCCAACACTAGGAAGCTGATTATAATCACCAACTAAAATAACTTGAATATTATCAGTTAACCCCTTAAATAAGCTATCTAATAAATTAATATCTATCATACTTACTTCATCTATGATAATAAAATTACTCTTATCAGGGTTAAATTCGTCAACCGCAAATTTATTGTTTTCCTTGTTCCATTTTAAGAACCTATGAATAGTACTAGCTGGAAGATTAGTAGATTCACTCATACGCTTACTAGCCCTTCCTGTTGGAGCAAGTAAAGCTAATCTTTCTGATAGTTTATCATTATCTAATTTATTAAGCTCAGCATAAAGTTCAACAATTGCTTTTATAATAGTCGTTTTACCAGTACCAGGACCACCAGTAATGATAAAAATATTACTTTGTAGTGATTTAATAATAGCCTCTTTTTGCTTATCATTATAAAAAATACCTGTTGTTTCTTCCAAATGATTTATATAATTTTGTAGCTTAGGATATACTTTATTATCTCTAGAAGCTAATCTAATTATTTTATTTGCTACATAATCTTCTGCTTTCCAAATGTCAGTTAAATAATAGTGTTCATCATATTTTATAACTTTATTTTCTTTTTCAAGTTCAAATAAGCAATCATCAAAAAAATCTGTGTTTAATTCTGTCTTTAAATATGACTCAACATTTTTAATTATGTCACCATACTCTAGATATGTATCACCATTAGAAAAAACAAGATTCTTAATTACATATATTATAGTTGCTTTTACCCTATTAATATCATCTAAATTTATGCCTTGCTTTATAGCAATATCATCAACTTTAAGAAAGGATATTTCTTCTATATTATCTATTATGGAATAAATATTCTTTTCTATTATATCTTTAGACATGTTTTTATATGTGTTATAGATAGTCATAGCATCTTTCATTGAAAATCCAAGCTCTGTTAAGTAAATTATAGTTGCACTACTTTCATTATACTTAATTAAATTATTATGAATAGATGTTGCTTTTTTACTTGTAAGTTTTGGAATTAAATTAAGAACTGCTGGATCTTCAATAATTTTATTAAGAACATCAAGTCCTAAAGTATCAACAATTGAAGCGGCCATTTTTTCACCTACACCAGGAAATAAATCGCTTGCTAAAAACTCTATCAAACCATCCTTGTCCTCAGGTTTAACTCTCTCATACTCCGATACAACGAATTGAAAACCATATTTTGGATGTTCCATGCTTTCACCATAAAATATATACATGTCTTCTTCATTTAGTTCATGAAAATATCCTGTAAAAGTAATTGTTTTATTGATAAAATCTTCAAGTTCAGAATTATTAGTTTCTTTTACCCTAAAAAGACCAATTACATAGCCTTTATCTGATTTAAATATTGTTTTTTTAAAATTACCCTTGATGTATATTTTCATGTCCTACCACCTTTATATATATTACCACATATAAAAAGAAAATCCTAGTTTTAGGACTTCCTTTAATTAGATTTTTGATATGTCTTAGGCTCAGATTCTTCTGAATCAATTACATTACCATCTTTATCAGTATAACCCGAAATATATTTTGCCCAATCTTGATATGATCCCTCAAAAGGAGTTCCATCTTCATAAGTTGCTCCAATAGGAGGCATATCATTTTCTCTTCTTTCATCATTTAATTGTTGCACATACTGAGTATTTTGTTGATATCTTATTTCAGCCTCTTTTTCAGCAGAATCATTAATTAAAACCATTGCCCCACTCATAACTAAAGTTGTAGCTACTCCAATAGCTAGCATTTTAACTTTATTAACTGTTCTAATGGCGTGTGATGATTTAACTAATGCTTCTAATCTATCTGTATATGGTTTGTTATCTTCATAATAAGCTTTTGAAACTTTGACACGATGAGCATACTTAATTGTTTTACCACTCATTGTCTCTTCTTCATAGATAAAACGATATATTACATACATACTGTTTTTTTTATCTATTTTATGTCCTTTAGTTAACTGTTTAGAATTTATTAAATTAGAGACTACATCAACGACATCATCTTTACTATAAGTAACTAATGACTCATTCATATCTCTTTCGAATTTACCGTAATCAAGCACTCTATAAGCCGGTTCATCTGGTCTTCTAATTACAAATGTATTTGTTTCTTTTATTCCCATGATTCACCTACCCATTATTCTTATTAGCATAGTATACTAATGCTTGATCAAATTCTGCATTATCTTTTAAACCAATTAACATTTTTCCTTTTGGTTCATCTTTAACCTTACGAATACAAAAGTCCATTTCATCAGAAATATTAGATAAATATACATATGTTGTATTATTCTCTGTTATTTCATCAATGATGGCATATTGCTTACCATCCTCTAGTGTAACAAAATCTAATTCTTGTTCCATATATATTCCCCTATCTACTCTTTACTTCATCTACTTGTGATTGTAA
This sequence comes from Bacillota bacterium, assembly GCA_023391185.1. GTDB lineage: Bacteria > Bacillota_I > Bacilli_A > RF39 > UBA660 > RGIG4266. The sequence goes on from JAEWBI010000030.1 coordinate 6,626, forward strand.
CTCTTCTATATTATGCTCATTTACTATCATTTGTGTCATAGCTTTTTCATAAGCATCATAATCAGCTTTACCATCTTTTCCAATATAACCTTTTGATACTACATAATCATTGAAATTATCATACTGAGTTTCATTTTCACTAGCAGTTTGTTCAAATGTCATAGAGTCTATAACATCATTCATTTGTTCTATTTTATTTCCTTGATTATAACCAATATTCTTATAAACACCAAATATTCCTTTATCAATATTATTTTGATCTTCAGTTAGCTTACTTGCAATATCTGCTGTGTCATAAAAATAATGTTCATTATCATTAGTTCTATGTGTTTCACTATTAACTAAATTTGAATAATCTGATATTTCTTGTCTAACAACCTTAGCATCACTTAAATTTTCAGACAAAGTGTGCCCACCATACGCAAGAGCTGCTGATGCTAATATAGCAATCATAGCCCCAGCAAAAAATGTAGTCTTAAGATTCTTAATATAGGCATCTCTTTGCATCTTTACATATCTTACTTTTTTTTCTTCTCCGACACTATTTTTACGTGCTCTTTCATATAATTCTTCTTTATTATTCATCCTGATAGCCTCCTATATTTAATATACTATAATTAGTCTTTTGTGTCAAACAATCTACCTATTACATAAGGATAGTTAACACTTTCTATTTTACACTTTATAGCAGTATGGATAAGTTCATTTTCACTTTCCATTTTAACAGATAAATAATTACCTGTATGTCCTATTAAACAACCATTTCTCTTAATTTCAGGAATAAATTCTACTTCTTTATCAATAAATTTATTCATATAATCTATCTCTAACTTTTTAGATAATTCAAGTACTTTTCTAACTCTTATTTTTTTAATTTCTTCTGGTACTTGATTATCCATTTTCTCTGCAACTGTTCCTTTTCTTACAGAAAAAGGAAAAACATGTATCTTAGAAAAATTAACTTTTTGTAGTGTTTCGAAAGTTATATTAAAATCTTCTTCTGTTTCGTTAGGAAAACCTACTATTAAATCAGTTGTTATAGAAATATTTGGTCTTATTTTTCTAATTGTATTTATTTTATTTATATAATAATCTACATTGTATTTTCTATTCATTTCTTTTAGTGTTTTATCACAGCCAGATTGAATTGGAATATGAATATGATCTACTATTTTTTCATTTTCTGATAATACTTTTAAAAACTTATCATTAAGTTCAGTTATTTCGATAGAAGAAATACGAATTCTTTCCAACCCCTTTATTTGACAAAGTAAAACTAAAAGATCAGAAAAATCATAATCTACTAAATCAGCACCATAATGTCCTGTATGAATTCCTGTTAATACAATTTCCTTGTGACCTAAATTTACTAGATTTTCTACTTCAGATAGAACATCTTCCTTCTTCTTACTTCTTACTTTTCCCCTACTATATGGGATTATGCAGTATGAACAAAAATTTTCACAACCATCTTCAATTTTAACAAATGCTCTTGTTTTATCAAAATTATTAAGAGTCATATTTTCAAAAGGAACTTCATCAATTTTATATACACTTGTTATTTGATTTTCTTTATCTAAATATTCATTAATATATTTTACTAACTTACTTTTATCATGATTTCCTAAAATTATGGAAACACCTTCCATACCTTCAAGTTTATCTGGATTAACTTGTGAAAAGCAACCTGTTACAATTAAAATACAACCAGGGTTTTCTTTTATAGTATGTCTTATTACCTTCATTGATTTAGAGTCAGATGTGTTTGTTACAGTACAAGTATTAACAATAGCTATATCTGCCTTTTCACCTGTATTAGCAGGAACATATCCTTCATTTACAAGTAAATCATGCATAACACTACTTTCATAACTATTAACTTTACAGCCTAATGTATTTATTAAAAATTTCATAACTTAAACCTCCCCAAAAATAAACCTTAAAGGTTTATAGATTTCGTCTAAATTCCTTTAAGGTATTTAAAAATTCATCATTATCATCTAGTTTATCAGTATTTTCAGCTGATATTACTTCAGTTTTTATTAACTCCTCAGTAATAGAAGTTTTCTTTACAGTTGGATACTCAACATTACTTGAAAGTCTACCAAATATTGGTGATACAAATTCACTATTCATAAATGGTCTTTCTTCGTTTCTATCTGGAATTGGTTCTAAAACAATATCTTTGAAATTAGGTAATTCATCTAAATAACTAGATGATGCTTTTTCTTCTTCTATCTCAACTTGTTTTTTAGAAACTTCTTCATTAGATAATGCCATCTTACGATTTAATAATTCTTGATAGCTTATTACTGCATTCTCTTCTTGTTCTTCCTCGTAACGATCTATTGTTTCATATTTTTGTTTTTCTAAATCTACCTGCATAGCTTTAAGTACTTCTTCAATACTAGCACCATTTTTAGCATCTTGTGCCTCTTCTAATTTCGAATTAACACTTAAAACTTCTTCATCACCATAAAATGGTTCATATGATTGTACATATTTTGATTCATAGTTAGACGCCTCAGCTATTTGATCAACTACTGGATCACAGTCTATCATCACTGGTTCATCATATACTGTTATCTCTTCCATTTGCTCTGGTCCAGTAATTATATCAACTGTCTTATCAATTTCTTTTATATTATCAATAGCAGGAATATTTTCAGTCGCTAAAGCTATATGTATATCTGGTTCGGGTGAGACACTTTTTTCTTCTTTTTCAGTTTCCTTAGAAACTTTAGTTTTTCCACCTTTAATTGTTAAAATAATACATATTACTCCTATTGCAATTATTACACCAATTAGTCCCCCTAGTATTAAAACATCAGCATTTGTTAAATTTTCGAACATATTCTATCACTCCATAAATTCATAATTTAGAGCACTTAAAATGAATATTGGGACTGTTTCCACTCTCATTATCCTATCTCCTAATGATACTCTTGTAAATCCTAGATTTACTAGCAGTTCTTCCTCATCTTCAGATATTCCACCCTCTGGTCCTACTACTATATTTATTTTATCATAATTTTGATTATCGGTCAAAAATTTTTTGATAGTTTTTTCTTTTTCTGTAGTACTACACACAAGCTTTAAACCTTCGATATCCTTTAACTCTTTAAACGTTTTTACATTTGTAATAAGAGGAATATCTGTTCTTTTAGATTGTTCACTAGCTTCTTTACAAATCTTATTCCATCTATCAATTTTTTTATCTTCTTTACCTTGTTCTAGTCTAATAATACTACGTTTCATAATAACAGGTATTATTTCATATACACCTAATTCTGTTGCCTTTTGAAGAATTAGATCCATTTTTTGTTCTTTTAATAAAGGTATTATTAAAGTTGTTTTATAATTATTAACATTATGATTTTGAATCTCTTTGTTAATAGAAACAAGTGGTAACTCATTTACATTTACTTCACACATAAAAACAGTAGAATTGTAAACAACCTCTATCTTTTCATTATTAACCATACGCATAACTTTCGTTATATGATATATGTCATCTTTATTAAGTTCTAATTTATTATCAATTTTTACTTTTGAAAAATATCTTTGCATTTTCTCTTCACCGCTTATATTTTAACAAAAAAGAAGGATTAAGTCTATAAGTTAGACTCAATCCATTTCTTTAATTCTAAAATTTCCATATTACCAACCTTTTTATCAATTAAACTTCCATCTTTAAAGATCAGTAATGTTGGAACTGACATTACACTATACTTAGTTACCAAATCTAAATTGTCATCTGAGTTAACTTTCACTAAATTTACTCCTAATTCATTAACTACATGTTCAATATTTGGACCAAGTATCTTACAAGGTGCACACCAAGGGGCAAAAACATCTACTACTACTAAGCCAGAACTTACTAATTTTTCAAAATCATCTGTTTCTTTCTTAACAATAATCATACTTTATTCCTCTCTATAATTTTTAAGAACACTTTCAATGTTGTTTATTTGTATTTTGTTCTTTTGAACTAAAATATCTATTGATTTGACAGATGTTACTTTATATTTTAGAAGCACATCTAATGTTGCTAAATTAAAGGCTTCAGGATTAGTACCTTTTTTATATTTCTCTGCTACTTCCCAAAACTCTTTTCCTACTTTAACAGTTGAATCAACATATATATTAAGTACTGGAGTTTTTTCTAGTATACTTGTACGTAATTTCGAATCTTTTATTATCGCAATATTAAAAAATGGTAATGATACAATATATAATACGATAAACGCAACCAAATAATTCTCTAAAAGTCCTAAAATAGCTCCTAATATTTTTGATGGCAATCCTAATAATATAGTTGCTTCTAAAAACTTTTCAAACAAATGTGAAACCATCATAATTACTTTAAATAATAATAGTAAAACAATAAAAATTATAAAGAAAGCTATTACTTCATACATTAATATATTCACAACACTTATTCCACTAAGTATACCTGGAAAATTAAAAAACGGTAAATGTTCATATAAATATGCTGAAACAGGATTTTTAAAAAGAAAGGCTGCCATTACAACAACAATAAATCCACATAAAGATAATAACTGTGTTGTAAATCCCCTCCTAAAGCCAATAAATGCTCCGAGAAGTAGTATGATAATAATAACGATATCTACTAAATTCATATTCTCATCCTCTCTATTTAAATTATATTATAATTTACTCTAAAAATAAAGTATTTTATTTTTTTTTATGATAAAATAGTAATGTCAAAGGGGTGAATTTATGACAATTACTGTTAAAGTAAGTGATAAAACAAAAAATGAAATGAATGATTTTTTTGCGGATTTTAAAAGAGAAAAAACACCACCATATGCTGTATTTCAAGCAGATGATGCTGATACTGTAATTACTGTATATGAATCTGGTAAAGCTGTATTTCAAGGTAGAGATGCCGATCTTTCTAGTCAATTTTGGATAGAAAGAGAAAGACATAACAACCCTACTAAAAAAGTTGAAGTAACTAATAGTGAAGATAAATCGCAAGATAAAGATAAAAAAGAAGTAGTAATTGATCCAAAAATTTATAATTCTACTGCTATTGGATCAGACGAAGTTGGAACTGGTGATTATTTTGGACCAATTGTTGTTTGTGCTTCTTATGTAAGAAAAGAAGATATTGCATTTTTAGAAAGTCTTGGAGTAAAAGACTCTAAAAAAATGACTGATGAAAAAATATTAGAGGTTGTTCCTAAATTCATTAAGAGTATTCCATATGAATGTATTATTCTTTCTAATAAAGAATACAATGAAAAATACGCTGATGGATATAATATGAATAAATTAAAAGCAATACTGCATAATAAAGTGCTTGGTAGTTTAAAAGCAAAGGTTCCTTTTTATGATTACATAGTTGTTGATCAATTTGCTGAGAAGTATGTCTATTTTAGCTATTTAAAGGCCTCTAATAGCGTTGTTAGGGATATAACATTTATGACTAAGGGTGAAGATAAAAATCTCGCTGTTGCTTGTGCATCGCTAATTAGTAGATATGTTTTCTTAAAAGAATTTGCTAAAATAAGCGAAAGCGTTGGTGAACTTATTCCAAAAGGTGCTTCAACAATGGTTGATGAAAAAGCAGTAAAAATTGTTAAGAAGTTTGGAATAGAAAAATTAAATGATATAGCAAAAATTAATTTTAAAAATACAGAGAAAGTAAAATCAATGTTAAACTAATACTTTCTTTTTTTGTACAAACTATTAAATTTGATCAAGTATTATCTTATAAGAGCAAAAAAAAGAGGAATTGAATTCCTCTTTTTTAATCCATTAATTCTTGTTCAAGAGCTTCTAATGGTTCTTCTTTCATAATATCGATAGCTAATTCATAATCAACTTTCTTATATTTTTTGAAACCTGTTCCTGCTGGTATTAATTTACCAAGGATAACATTTTCTTTAAGACCATCTAAATGATCAACCTTACCATGAATTGCAGCATCAGTTAAGATACGAGTTGTCTCTTGGAAAGATGCAGCTGATAAGAATGAATCAGTTTCTAATGAAGCTTTTGTAATACCTAAAAGTACTGGACGACCAGTAGATGGACGTTTTCCTTCTAGAATTAATTCTTTATTTATATCAGCAAATTTATTAATATTTACCATAGTACCTGGTAAGTATAATGAATCACCTGAATTAACGATTTTAATTTTTGAAATCATACGTTTAGCAATAATTTCAACGTGTTTGTCTGAAACATCAACACCTTGAGAACGATATACTTTTTGAATTTCAAATAAGATGTAGTTTTGAACAGTAACTGGATCAGTAACAGCTAATAATTCTTTTGGATTTATAGCTCCTGTTGTTAATCTGTCCCCTGCCTTAACTTCTTGGTTAAGCGCTACATGTAATTTTGCTCCAAAGTTTGTAGTATGTTCACGTGTTTCAGTGTCATTTTTAACATAAATGTTGAATTGACCACCATTTTCTTCAATCTTAGTAACAACACCATTGATTTCAGCAATTGTGGCTTTTCCTTTTGGATTACGTGCTTCAACTAACTCTTGTACACGAGGAAGACCTTGTGTAATATCGTCTCCGGCTACACCACCAGTATTGAATGTACGCATTGTAAGCTGTGTTCCTGGTTCACCAATTGATTGAGCAGCCATAATACCTACAGCTTCCCCTGTTTCAACGATTGTACCAGTTGCAAGATTACGACCATAACATTTTTGACAAACACCATGTTCAGTCTTACAAGTAAGAACTGTTCTGATTGGAACTTTAACACAACCAGCTTTAATAATCTTATCTGCAAGTTGCTCTGTTATATAAATATCTTTTTCACATATAACAGCTTTAGTTTCTGGATTAAGAACTTTATTACCAGTATATCTACCAACAATACGATCTCTTAATGATTCAACTATTGTTCCATCTTCTTTTACAAATGCTTCGATTTCAACATATGAAGTCGTACGGCAATCTTCTTCTCTTACAATAATATCTTGTGATACATCAACTAAACGACGAGTTAAGTAACCAGCATCGGCAGTCTTTAGGGCTGTATCAACAGCTCCTTTACGAGTACCATGCGTAGATATAAAGAATTCAGATATTGTTATACCTTCACTAAATGATGAAGTAACTGGAATTTCAACATAATCACCTGATGGTGTATTGAAAAGACCACGCATACCAACTAACTGTGTATAACTTCCAATATCTCCACGGGCTTTAGAATTAATCATGATTGATAATGGAGAATATTTGTTTTCTTTTAACTTCATAGACAATTCTTTTGAAATATTGTCCTTAGCAGTCATCCAAATATCTACAACTTTATTATATCTTTCACGATCAGTTATTAAACCACGTTTAAATTGTTTATTTATTTTGTCTACACTCTCTTGACTTTCAGCAATTACTTGAGGTTTGATTTCACTCTCTTCAATATCCGCAATTGAAATAGAAATACCTGATAACGTAGAATATTTAAATCCTAAATCTTTTAATTTATCAAGCATTATTGATGTTTCAGTTGTATGATATCTCTTATAAATTTGAGCAATCAATTTGTTAAGAACACCTTTATTAAATGCATCAACAATTGGAGTTGCTTTAATTACTTCTGGAATATTTTCTCCTCTAGCAATAAAGTACTTACTTGGAGTAACTTTTTCAATATTTTCACTACTACCATCTTCAATATATTGGAATGTATCAGGGAAAATTTCATTAAATAAAATCTTACCTGGTGTAGTAATTAAGTATTTATCTAGATACTCTTCTGGAAATAATTTATATTTAAATGAAGAAGCTGGAAGAGCAATACGAGTATGAAGAGTAATTTCTCTTCTTTCATATGCCATAAGCACTTCATTAGAGTTTTTAAATACTCTACCTTCTCCTGGAAGACCCTCTTTTTCAAGAGTAATATAATAATTTCCAAGTACCATATCTTGTCCTGGAGTAACAACTGGATCTCCGTTTTTTGGAGATAGGATATTATTAGCACCAAGCATTAATATTCTTGCTTCTGTACAAGCTTCATTAGTTATAGGAACGTGAATAGCCATTTGATCTCCATCGAAGTCGGCATTAAATGCTGCACAAACAAGTGGATGTAGTCTAATAGCTCTACCTTCAATTAACTTAGGTTCGAATGCTTGAATACCTAATCTATGTAGTGTAGGAGCACGGTTAAGTAAGATAGGATGTTCCTTAATCTTTTCTTCAACTATATCCCAAACTCTTGGATCTTGGTTTTCAATCATTTTCTTAGCTGCTTTTATATTTGAAGCTATTTCTTTGCTTACTAAACCATTTATAACATGTGGTTTAAATAATTCGAGTGCCATTTCTTTTGGTATACCACATTCATACATTTTTAGATTTGGTCCTACTACGATAACAGAACGACCAGAATAATCTACACGTTTACCAAGTAAGTTTTGACGGAAACGTCCTTGTTTACCTTTTAACATACTAGATAAAGATTTTAAAGGTCTATTTCCTGCTCCAGTAATATTACGTCCACGGCGTCCATTATCAAATAATGAATCAACTGCTTCTTGTAACATACGTTTTTCATTTTGAATGATAATAGATGGTGCACCTAAATCAATTAATTTCTTTAAACGGTTATTACGATTAATTACACGTCTATATAAATCATTCAAATCAGAAGTAGCAAATCTACCACCATCTAATTGGATCATTGGGCGTAGTTCCGGTGGAATAACTGGAAGTGCGTCAATAATCATCCATTCTGGCTTATTACCAGATTCTAAGAATGCATTTAATACATCTAAACGTTTAATTAAACGAATTCTCTTTTGACTTGTAGAGTCTTTAATATCTTCGATTTCGATTTTTATTTGATTTACTTCTTTTTCAAGTTCAACTTGACCAAGTAATTCTTTAATAGCATCTCCACCCATACCTACTCTGAAAGTATCTCCATACTTTTCATAGTATTGACGGTATTCTTTATCACTGATTGTTTGTTTTTTCTCTAAAGGAGCTGGTCCTGGATCTAAAACAACATATGATACGAAATAAAGAACTTCTTCAAGATCTCTTGGTGACATATCAAGGACAAGGCCCATTCTAGATGGGATGCCCTTGAAGAACCAAATATGTGATACTGAAGTTGCGAGTTCAATATGACCCATACGTTCACGACGAACTTTAGCACGAGTTACCTCTACTCCACATCTGTCACATATAATATTTTTATATCTTAATCTTTTATACTTACCACAAGAACATTCAAAGTCTTTAGTAGGTCCAAAGATTTTTTCACAAAATAATCCATCTCTCTCAGGTTTTAAAGTACGATAGTTTATAGTTTCTGCTTTTTTAACTTCACCATAAGACCAAGAGCGGATTTTTTCAGGTGAGGCAATAGCAATTTTTAATCCTTCAAATTGGTTTGCATCCATTAATCCTCATCCCCCTCTTCTAACATACTTTCATCAAATTCTAAATTATCAAGATCGTTATCAAATTCAGCATCTTCATCTTCTAATAAAGGTTCATCAACTACATCACTAGCTAAATCACCAATTGGAAGATCTATAGTTTTTTCAAACTCATCAGCTGATAAATAACTATCTTTTTCAGCTTCTTCTAAATCTTTAAGTTCTACATAACTTCCTTCTTCATTAAGAACTGTAATATCTAGTCCTAATGCTTGGAATTCTTTAATTAAAACTCTAAAACTTTCTGGAACTCCTGATTTTGGAATTGGTGTTCCTTTAACTAATGCTTCATATACTTTTACACGACCTACTACATCATCAGATTTAATAGTCATCATTTCTTGAAGTACATTAGCTGCACCATATGCATAAAGTGCCCAAACTTCCATTTCTCCAAATCTTTGCCCACCAAATTGAGCTTTTCCTCCAAGAGGTTGTTGTGTAACTAAACTGTATGGACCAGTAGAACGAGCATGTAATTTATCATCAACCATGTGGTGAAGTTTAATCATATACATGACACCTACACTGATACGGTTATCAAATGGTTCACCTGTACGTCCATCATATAATACTTGTTTTCCATCTTCTGAAAGACCTGCTTCTTTAAGTGCATCAATAATCTCATGACGAGTTGCACCTGCGAAAACTGGAGTAGCTACATAGATACCTAGTTCTTTAGCAGCAGCACCTAAATGCATTTCAAGAATTTGTCCTATATTCATACGAGAAGGAACTCCAAGAGGATTTAGTAAGATATCAATTGGACGACCATCTTCAGTATAAGGCATATCTTCACTAGGAAGTACCAATGAAATAACACCTTTGTTACCATGACGTCCGGCCATTTTATCTCCAACACTGATTTTGCGTTTTTGAGCTATATAAACACGAACTATTTTAGAAACACCTGCTGGAAGTTCATCGCTATCTTCTTTTGTAAAGATTTTAACATCATGAACTATACCACCACCACCGTGTGTAACACGAAGAGAAGTATCTCTAACTTCACGAGTTTTTTCACCAAAAATTGCGTGTAATAATTTTTCTTCTGAAGTAAGTTCCGCTACACCCTTAGGAGTAACTTTACCAACTAATATATCATCATCTGATACTTCAGTACCTATTCTAACAATACCGTTTTCATCAAGGTTTTTACGAGCATCTTCACCTACATTAGGGATATCTCTAGTAAATTCTTCAGGCCCTAGTTTAGTATCACGACATTCAATTTGATAATCTTCAATATGAATTGATGTATAAACATCGTCACGAACTAATCTTTCATTTAAGATAACAGCATCTTCATAGTTATAACCATTATAGTTCATGAATGCTACTGTAACATTCTTACCTAAAGCCATTTCTCCGCTTTCAGTAGAAGGTCCATCTGCAATAACTTCTCCTGAAGTTACTGTATCACCTAATCTAACAATTGGAGTTTGATGATAACAAGTACCTGCATTACTTCTTTCATATCCATTCATGTAATATGTATCTGAACCAGACATTGTTTTAACAACAATCTTACGAGCATCTACATAATCTACAATACCGTCACCTTTACATATTACAACAGCACCTGAATCTTTAGCTGAACAAGCTTCTACACCTGTACCAACAATTGGAGCTTCAGCTGTTAAAAGTGGGATTGCTTGACGTTGCATGTTGGCACCCATTAGGGCACGTTTACCATCATCATGTTCAAGGAATGGAATACCTTGAGTAGTAATAGAAACTACTTGTTGAGCTGAAACATCGACATAATCAATTTTTTCGCTTTCAACAATTATATTTTCTGTATTAAAACGTACTGGTAATCTATCAGCTATTATTTTTTTATTTTCATCTACTTCAATAGCTGCTTGTGAAATGCAATATTCAAGTTCTTCATCAGCAGTCATATAAACAACTTCATCAGTTAAATGTCTATCTACTACTTTACGATATGGTGTCATAATGAAACCATAATCATCTATTTTTGCGTAACTAGCTAATGCGGTAATTAAACCGATATTAGGTCCTTCTGGAGATTCAATTGGACATAAACGACCATAATGTGATGGGTTAACGTCACGAACATCCATACCAGCTCTATCACGAGATAGTCCACCTGGCCCTAAAGAAGATAATCTTCTCTTATTAGCAAGTTCTGCTACTGGGTTTGTTTGATCCATGAATTGTGATAACTGACTGCTTCCAAAGAATTCTTTAATAGCAGCAGTAAGTGGTCTAATATTAATTAAAGTTTTTGGAGTAACATCTACTATTTCTTGTGTAGACATTCTATCTCTTATAACTCTTTCAATACGAGACATACCAATTCTGAATTGATTTTGTAATAATTCACCTACTTGACGAACACGTCTATTTGATAAGTGATCTATTTCATCAAAATTACCTACTCCTTCAAGTAAGTTTAAATAATATGATACAGAAGCATAAACATCAGAAATAGTTAAACGTTTTTCAGTAATTTCTTGATCATTTCCTATAACATTAATAACTTTTTCTGGATTAAATTTAGAATAAACTTTAATAACTTGTACTTTATTATAAGAGTCAAGTTCTTCATTTATTGTAGTTTCTTTAATTCCATATCCATCTTTTAATAATGTTCTTAATGTATCTAATACTTTGTGATCAATCAAAGTACCTTTTTCAATTATAAGTTCACCATTAACTTTAATATCTTCAGCTAAAACTTGATTAAATAAACGGTCTGTTACATTTAATTTTTTATTAAACTTATAACGACCAACTTTAGCTAAATCATATCTAAATGAATCAAAAAATCTTGTAATTAATTGGTTCTTAGCACTATCTAGTGTTGATGGTTCTCCTGGTCTTAATTTAGAATGAATATCTATTAATGATTCATCTGTATTCTTGTTTGTATCCTTTTCAATAGTTTTTTCTAAGTATACATCCTGACCAAATAAACCAAAAATATCTTCATCATTTGACAAACCTAAAGCTCTAAGTAATGTTGTTACTGGAACTTTTCTTGTTCTATCAATACGAACATAGATGTTATCTCTAGCATCTGTTTCAAATTCTAACCAAGTACCACGAGTAGGTATAATTTGTGAAGTAATGATAAGTTTACCGTTTTTCTTATCAATTTCTTTACCAAAATATACTGATGGAGAACGTACTAATTGAGAAACAATAACTCTTTCAGCTCCATTTATGATGAAAGTACCACTATCAGTCATAATTGGCATATCGCCTAAATAAATTTCTTGTTCCTTAACTTCTCCAGTTTCATGATTAAATAGTCTTGCTTCTACTTTTAATGGAGAAGCATAAGTTGCATATCTTTCTTTGCAGCCTTTAATTGAGTAACGAGGTTCATCTAAAAAATAGTTTCCAAATTCCAAAGATAAATTTCCAGTAAAACTTTCAACTGGGAAAATGTCTTCGAAAACTTCAGTTATACCTTCTTCCATAAACCAATAATAAGATTTTTTTTGAATTTCAAGCAAATCCTTTAATTCAATAGCATTTTCTGTTTTTGAGTAACTACGTCTTTCACGGTGATCACCAAATTTTTTAACTGTATAAGCCACTTATTTCACCCCTATAAACTAAATTTTGTTTTGCATGTACGCGCGCAAAAAAGTACATGCCGCCAATATATAATTTTAACAAAAATATGATAAATAGTCAATTATTTTTCCGCGCAAATAATGAAAAAACCCTTATTTTTGTTAATCAATTTCGTTTTATAACTTTTTTCTAAATCTTTTATAAGTGATTTAGCTCCTTGATCTTTATTAATGACTAGCCATAATTGACCACCATCTAATAAGTGTTCTTTAGCATCAAAGAGAATTTTATAGAGTATCTGTTTACCAACTCTAATGGGCGGATTGGTAATTATATAATTATATTTTTTAGTAACATTGCTATAAATATCGCTATTAAATATATTTACATCTACGTTATTTTCTAAAGCATTTTTACGTGCTAGATTAAGACTGCGATCATTTATATCTATCATATCAACATCACAATCATAGTTTTTCTTAAGAAAAATTCCTATAGGTCCATAACCACATCCAAAATCTAGAATATCTCCTTGGATGTCATTTGGAAGGCTCTCTAAAAGAGAGCGAGTTCCAAAATCTAGTCCTTTCTTTGAAAAAACTCCATTATCAGTAAAAAAAGTGAACTCGCTAGTCTTTATTATTACTTTTTTTGTTTCAACGTTATGTTTTAAATCCACATTGTTAGTAAAATAATGACTCATAATTCACTCTCCTTTTATAAACGGCTAAAGCCCATACCAAATTCAGTATAGGCTTAAACACTTATTTTTTTAATTATTTTAATTCGATTGTAGCGCCAGCTTCTTCGAATTTAGCTTTTAATTCAGCAGCTTCATCAGTTGAAACGCCTTCTTTAACATTTCCACCATTATCAGCTAAATCTTTAGCTTCTTTTAATCCTAAACCAGTAATATCTCTTACTAATTTAATAACAGCGATTTTGTTAACACCAGCACTAGCTAATACTACATTAACTGTACTTGGTCCTTCTTCTACAGCAGCAACTGGAGCAGCAGCTACAGCTACAGCACTTGGATCAACACCGAATGCTTCCTTCATTGCGTCTACTAAATCTTTAACTTCTAATATTGTCATTTCGCTGATTGAATCGATAATTTCTTTTGTACTTAATTTTGCCATTTTAATTTCCTCCTTATATTTTTTTTAATTTATTCTAAAATTTCAAGCTAATAATTAGCCTTCCATGTTTTGACTATGTAAGTCTAAACATATTGCAACATTTTTAACATGTTCTAATAATCCAGCTGCGAACATTGTTAATAATTGATCTCTTGATGGTATTGAAGCTAGTACAGAAAGTTCTTTAGTATCTGCTACTTTTCCATCTACGATACCTATTTTTAATTCTAAAGCTGGGTGACTCTTAGCGAAGTCACTTAATGTTTTGATTGGTGCGATTACATCAGTACCATAAGCCATAGCTTTTGGTCCGTTTAATTCACCTTGCATATCATAATTTAATGAGTCTAATGCTCTTTTAGCTAAAGTATTCTTATAAACTTTAACATCTGAGCCACCATTACGTAAGTTTCTTCTTAGTTCAGTCATTTCGCCAACTGTTAGTCCGCGATATTCGAAAAATACAACTGAATTTGAACTTTTTACTTTATCAGTAATTTCATCTATTGTTGTTTGTTTACGTTCTAGTATTTTTACGTTTGCCATATTACACCTCCTCTATTCATGTGTAATACCGTAATTAAAAGCCCCTACTATGGAGTACACAGTAAGGGCCGAAAAAGACTATTATAATCTCCCTCGGTAGGAATAATTAAGCATAAAGCTCCTACTGTCTACGGTACCTATTAATTTCGAACTGAAATGATTATATCATAACTAGTTTTATTTGTCAAAAGTTTTTGAATCAATTTTAATACCAGGCCCCATTGTTGAAGATATTGAAATGTTTTTAACATATTCTCCTTTAACAGCTGTTGGTTTTGATTTTAAAATTAATGAAACAAAAGATTCTAAGTTTTGAAGTAATTGTTCTTCAGTGAATGATACTTTACCAATGATAACAGCTACGTTACCATAGCTATCAGTACGGTATTCTACACGTCCTTTTTTAACATCAGTAACTGCTTTTGCAGTGTCTAGTGTAACAGTTCCAGTTTTTGGATTTGGCATTAAACCTTTTGGTCCTAAAACTTTACCTAATTTACCTAAAACAGGCATCATATCTGGAGTAGCTATCATAATATCAAAATCGAACCAGTTTTCTTTTTCGATTTTTGTTATTAAATCCATATCTCCAACGTAATCTGCTCCTGCTTCTTTAGCAGCTTTTGCAGCATCACCTTTTGCAAGTACTAAAACTTTTTTAGTTTTACCAGTACCATTTGGTAGTACTGTAGCACCTCTTAATTGTTGATCAGCTTTTTTTGTGTCTAAGTTAAGACGTAAAACTAATTCAACTGAAGCATCAAATTTAGCAGGATTTGTTTCCTTAACTAATTTTACAGCTTCTGCCTTAGTGTATAATTTAGTTCTATCAACTAATTTACTTACTTCAACGTATTTTTTTCCTTTTTTCATTTTTTTACCTCCTTATGTGGTCAAGCGGATTATTTTATCCTTCCACTAGGGAATTCCCTATGCAAGTATATTAACTTATTAGTCTACTATTTCAATACCCATATTAAGTGCAGTACCTTCAATGATCTTAATAGCTTCATCTACAGTATAGCAATTTAAATCTGGTAATTTAATTTCGGCTATTTCTTTTACTTGTGCTTTTGTTAATTTTCCAACGACAAAGTTACGTCCTTTTGTAGAACCACTTTTAACGCCAGCAAATTTCTTTATTAAGAATGCTGCTGGTGGAGTTTTAATTACGAAATCAAAGCTTCTATCATCATAAATAGAAATTTCAACTGGTAATATATCTCCCATTTTTTCTCTTGTTGCATCGTTATATTTTGTGCAGAATTCTTGTAAGTTAACTCCTGCAGGACCTAAAACAGTACCAACTGGTGGAGCTGGTGTTGCTTTTCCAGCAGGGATTTGTAACTTAATTTTTTTTGTAATATTCTTTTTTGCCACGAAAAACACCTCCTATAATTATTTCGCTTTTCATGTGTGGTTCAAATAGCTTTTTCTCTCCGCTTTATTTATAAGAAAGAGCTTTGCCTCCCACATATCTATATTAATATAAAACAATATAGCCCTATAATAATATCATAAAATTATTTATTTGTAAATAACAACTATACTTTTTCTATTTCATTTAAGCCAAGTTCAACCATTGTCTCTTGACCAAATAAATCTAGACTAACTTCAACTTTTGCATTTTCTGTATCGATACTCTTGATTTTACCAAACATATTAGCAAATGGTCCATTAATAACTTTAACCATATCGTCAATAATAAGCCCATTAGTTAAATCTATTCTACTCATACCCATACTAGATAAGATTTTATCTACTTCTGATGGTGTAAGTGGAAATGGCTTAGCACCTTTTCCAGACGAACCAATAAATCCAGTAACACCTGGGGTATTACGAACAACAAACCATGCTTCATCAGTCATTATCATTTCAACTAAAATGTAACCCGGAAACATTTTCTTTGTTTTTTCTTTTTTTTGTCCATCTTTATTAACTTCTATTTCTTTTTGTTCTGGGACAACTACTCTGAAGATATAATCTTCAAGTCCCATACTGTTTGCTCTCATCTCTAGTTTTTCTTTTACTTTATTTTCATGACCTGAGTAAGTATTAACAACATACCATTCTTTGTTCATATTACTAACCTACTAAAACCTTTAAACCAGATATTGCAAGGTCAGTTAAAGTAAAGAATAACGCAAGTATGATTATGAAAGATAAAGCAGCTGTACTATATTTAACCATTTCTTTTTTAGTTGGCCACTTAACTTTTTTCATTTCTTCTTTGACACTAATGAAAAATCTTGCTATTTTTTTCATTCAATCACCTACTTTTTTAGATTTGTGTTTTTCCAAAATAAAAACACCTTTGTGTGTCTAAATAAATAATAGCACACTAACCCTATATTGTCAATAAAATTAAACGTTTTTTTAATCTGATTTAATTAAATTAATTTAATAAATAGATGTTATTTCTATAATTATCAATTAAACATATTTTTATACAAAATTAAGCAATGTAATATGACAATTACATTGCTTAATAAAACTTATGCTTTTAATACAAAATAAATACTATATTTTAAATCATTATACGCCTAAAGACTAGTCTTTAAAACATTTATAATAGGACGCACGCCATAATAAGTGCTAAAATCTACATCATATATATAAAGTCCACCATCATAGTTAACATACCATGCTGTTGTTGTGTTACTAGCAGATTTGCTGCTTGTCCAGTAGCCATTCCCTACCATAAGACCATCAGCATTACTAGAACATCCATAGTCAGCACAACTAGTACTTGTCATACTATATAACCAACCATAATTACATCCAGTAGTATCACCAAGTTTGCATGTGGCACTTTCTGTAGATGTGTTAGTATCAAAATAGAACGAAGCACTTCCAGCATTTGTACTATCCCACCCATTATTATTGGTAATATTAGCTATTTCATTAGCAGCTATTAGTCTTGCATTTAGTGTAGGTAACCATGTGGTAGTATCAGTTAATAAAGTTGTTTGTACTTCACCAATAGCAGTATTTGTGGCTGCTGAATTCCACGCTACTACAGCTGTTGTATTATGATCAAGTAATAATTTAACTGAATCATTACTAGTACTATCATTAAATGCATACCATTTCATACAACCAGTTTTTGTTCCTGTTGTACTAACTGCATCTCCACTATTGCAAGTTGTACCAGACTCCGGGTTAAAATATATCACTGTACCATTATCGTATTTTGTGTAAACTGGAGCAATTGTTATTTCACCATCTACTACTGTTATATCGTCAGAATTAGCGTCTTTGCTAGCTGTAAAATTACCATCTGTTAAGTTATTAAATGATACATTACAATCATTATCTACAATAATAGTACCACTTTTTGGTAATCTTCCTTTTATATTAACCGCTGGAGTCATAACACCATCCACTATACTGTAAGTGTTTGTAATACTCTGATCTTGCAATTGTTGCAAAGAACATGCGCCTTCTATTGCATCAGTTATATTTGTAGCAGTGGTTTGAAAAGCACCCCTTTTAGCCTCTTTAATTATATTATTAACAACTGGAATAGCGATAAGCGCTATTATTCCAAGTATTAAAATTACCGCTAAAAGTTCAATTAGTGTAAAACCCTTTCTTTTCACTCTTTCCTCTCTCTTTCTTAATTATCTAATGCCATTATTAAAGACATTTTAAAAATCATAGGTTTCCTATTAAAATATCTATGATAGAAATATTATGTGCATTTTTTGCTCTTTTATTATTTTTATGATCATTTAAATATTAAAAAAACAGTGCTAATAAAACACTGTTTTTACTAAAATCTTTTCATTTTTATTTTGATATTATCATTTTCTTTTTTAAATTCATCTTGTTTCGTAACAATATACTCTTCAATACTATTAATTACTTTCATCATATTAGTTAACTCTATATTACTATCAATATATAAGCCATACTTTTTTATAAAATCCGATTTAAAAAAAGCTAATTGTCTAAAGGAATCATCAAAAATATCTTTAGTTCTCTTCTCAATCTCACTATGTTCTTTTATTAATAACTCTAATCCATTTGTTTTAATATAGGATATAGTTTTTCTTTCATTACTTATACTTCTACGCATACTTCTAATTGAGTTGTTTAGTAAAATAGAAGAAGTAAATCCACCTACAACCTTATTTCTAAAAAAGAAAAATGGAGAAATACCAGCGCAAAATCTAAGTGTATTTGAAACTGCATGTCTAATTTTAATAAAAAATAATGGTTTATTTTGGCGTATTTTCAGTATTTCATTAGCTTTATATTCCATAGCAATAATTTGCTTATTAACAATTGATGTTGTCATTTTTAAATCAGCAATTAAATCATTATCGATTTGTTCAATTTTTTCTATATTTGAAAAGTTCTTTTTTTCTTTTAAATCTCTTTTTTTTTCTTTTGCTTCTGTCTTTTTTTCTAATTCTGTTTTAGTTTCTTTTATATTCTCTTCTAATGAGCTATTTTTCTTTTTTGTTTCTAAAGTGCCTATTACTATATTAGTCGAAGCAATACTATCTTGTTTTAAATTTCCATTAATTACTCTTTTTAATTTTTCATCAACTTTAACTTTAAGAATTCTTAACTCTTCCGTATTATATAACAGTAGAAATTGATCTAATTTTTTTAAATCTTCATCATTAAATTCATCATATTTTAATCTTTTTTCTAATTTAGTTATTAATTCTTTTATTTCTTCTAATTCGTTCATTAAAACAACTTCTGGTAATTTAGTTTTTATTTGGTCAACTCGTTTTTTTGTGTCTTTTAGTTCGTCATTTAGTTTTTCTATTTTTTGAATAACTAAAACTTTTTTTTCCTCTTGTTTTAAATTATCTTCTTTAATTATCTCAATTTTTTTGTCTGCTTTTAAATCAGCTGTTTCTAAATCCTTTTTTACAACGCTTACTGTTATACCAGATAAACCTGCCTTATTTACTTTTTCTAAAGTTTTATTTATTTCAGTCTTACAGTTTTTAATCGTATCTATATTCTTTGTATTTTGAATTATATTAGCTACTTCAATAACAAAGCGTTTAACATTTATTAAATCATTTTCATCCTTAACTTCTTCTATTATTCTTATTTCTTTTTTAGGAGATGTAAAGAAAGAAATTAAAAAGCCAAATATAGATGTTAAAACAATAAAAAAAGAAAGCTTAAATTTATCGTTTAGCTTTATACTTGTTTTATTCTTCTTTTTTTCTAATATTTCTTTTTTCTTCTTTATTTTAATATTAGCTAAAAAGAATCTAAAACTTTTATATAAATTTTTTAAGCTTCCTTTTTCTCCCATATTACCACCTATTTTTTTAAAGCATCTTTTATTTTATATTTAATTCTTTGAATAGCATTATCAATTTGTTTTTTACTCTTATCAAGTATTTCTGATATTTCTATATAAGAAAAACCACTTATTTTTAGTTCAAATACTTGCATTTCAAAATTAGTTAAAATTTTGCTGACTTTGTCTACAAATTCTGTACTGTTTTCATAATCATACATCAGCGCCTCTGGATTATAACTATTATCAACTAACATTGCATCTACAGTATTTATATTTGTTGTATCATCATCATAAGCTTCAAATGATATTGACTCATTTAATAGTTTATGTTTTTGTCTTTGACTAGCTATAATAGCTGTTAATTGTCTTCTTTCAATACAGGTTTTGGCGTATGTATAAAAGGAAGCTTCCTTACTATCTGAAAAAGATTCAATAGCTTTTGATAAACCTAACATTCCTTCTTGAATAAGATCATTTATTTCTAAGCCATTATACTTACAATATTTTAACAATCTTCTAGCATTTTTTTCTATTAATGGTTTATATTTATCATAAAGTATTTCACTAGCATCTTCATTATTATCCCTAATATAAGAAACTAATTCATAATCATTAACCTCTTTGTAATTCAAATTATTTTCTAACCCTTACTGCTTCATATATGACAATACCTGCTGCCACAGAAGCATTTAAACTGTTAATTTTACCATTCATAGGAATAGTTGCTATAAAATCGCAATTTTCTTTAACTATACGGCTCATTCCAAAGCCTTCACTGCCAATTACTATACAAGTTTTGCCCTTATAATCAATTTCATTATAAGGTGTTCCATTCATATCTGTACCTACAAACCAAAAACCTTTTTTCTTAAGTTCATTCATTGTACTAGTTATATTTGTAATTTGAACAATTGGTACGTATTTACTAGCTCCAACACTTGTTCTAATTACAGTCGGTGTAACATCTACACTTCTATTTTTAGGAATTATAATACCGTCTACCCCTGCAGCTTCACAAGTTCTTATTATAGCCCCAAAATTATGTGGATCCTCTATATGATCAAGAATAACTATTAAACTATCCTCTTTTTTTATTACATCATCAAGATAACTATATTTAAAGTCTTCAACACACAAAATAACCCCTTGATGGTTTTCTTTTGTTATTCTATCAAGTTCTTTCTTATCTACATATTCAATATTATTTGTTTTTGTTACTAATTTATTAATTATTTCATTATCATTATAATTCTTCATAAGATACGCCTTTTTGACTATCTCATTACTATTTAAATACTCTTTTACAACATTCTTTCCACATATATACATATTATTCACCTATTATTTCTTTAATTATTTCATTTATGCGATTGATATTATTTTGTAAATATAAATAACCTATTAATGTTTCAAAACCAGTAGCTTGCTTATAAGTAACAATGTCAGTATTCTTAGGAGCACCATGACTTTTAGCGTTTCTACCCCTTCTTATAATATCCAGTTCATTTGGTTTTAAAATGTTATTATCAATAAGTTTATTTAAAATATTTGATTGGCTCTTAGCAGATACAAACTTAGTTGCCTCTTTTTGAAGTTCATTCACTTTAATGTTACCAATATCAATTAAATACTTTCTTATATATACTTCATATATAGAATCACCTAAGTAAGCAAGAACAAGTGGATTAAGGTTTAGATATTTATCTAATTTATTTATATCATGAATATCTTTTTCCCTATTTAAACTTAACTTTAATTTCTTAATCCCATCTAAATTTTGAATAGGAAAGCCCTCATATATAATAACTTCATCTCTATTATAATAATTAGTACTAAAATTAATAACATCATCAATTAAATAGATATTAAGACCATTCTCTACTTTTTCAATAACACAATCATAATTTTCTACTAAGTAATCATAATACTTTTTTGATACAGCTATATCTATATCACCAGTTGATGACTTTATACCTTGAAGTACCATTGAAGCACCACTTATTACCATATATTCATCTATATCAAACTGATATTTATTTAATGCCTTTACTATATCTTGCTTATTCATAAATCCCTACTTCAATCTACCTATTTTATCTTCAATTTTTTTTATTTTTTGTCTGCTTTTTTCAATAGCTACTTTTCTTTTTTCCATATATGTATTAGTTTTACTAAACACAGCCGTTTCTAAAATAGATTTGCCACTTGTGTTAACATATGGTTTTTTGCTTAATGAAAAATTTGCTGACTCTAAAATGCTTTTAGGAGCTTCTTATTTTGCTTTTTTAAGTTGTATACGATATAAAACTAACCTTAATTTATTATATACTTTCATAATCACTAATCCTATCAAATGTAATATTTTTTATAGTTCCATTTTTTATTTCTGTAATTATTATTGATATGACTTTATCATAATCAATTTCTCCACCTTTAATTAAACAACCTCTTTTTTTACCTATAACATCAAGTGTCTCAATAAAATCATATTCTACATGATCAACACTATATCTATCAAATAAAACTTTTGGGTAATATTCCTCTAAAGTTTTTAAAACATATTCTACAACATCATATAAAGGTAATACTTCTTCCTTTATGGCTGTTAAACTCGCTAAATTAAATGCTACTTTTTCTTCATCTAATTTTGGCCATAAAATACCTGGTGAATCTAAAAGTTCAAAATCATCATTTATTCTGATCCAATCAAGTTGTTTAGTAACACCTGGTCTATTAGCAACATTAGTGGCGTTTCTACCAACCAAGCGGTTAATAAGAGTTGATTTTCCAACATTTGGAATACCGACAATAAGTATTCTTGTTCTTCTTTGAATCATACCTTTATTTTCATCTTTTTGGTACTTAGAGGACATTACCTCTTCAGTAATTTTTATAAGCCTTTTCATATCTGGATTGTGTTCTAAATCCATAAGAACAACTTTATAACCTTTATTTTCATAAAATGAAATCCATTTTTTTGTTTCAGACATATCGCATAAATCAGCTTTTGTCATTACCATTATTCTAGGTTTATTTTGAATAAAAGAATCCAAATCTTTTATTTTAGAAGAATATGGCATACGAGCATCTACTACCTCATATACTACATCAATTAAATTTATTTTTTCGCCTATTAGTCTTTTAGTTTTTGCCATATGACCAGGATACCAGTTTATATTAACATTTGGATAACTTTTTTCTTCATTATTATTCTTCATTGTTTTCCGCCTTCCATATCTTTTTTTTATTTAAAACTGTTTTATATTATTTCAAGCTTATATTTTTCTTATAAAATACTTTATTAACATATTTGCTAAATATTATAACATAAAACGCAAGTTCCATTTTATATTTCTTCATCTACTGATTTAAAATTACTATAATATCTTATTTTAGAAGAAGTAAACTTTATAACACAATAATCAGGATCTGTTTTTCCTTCTGGATAATACATTTCATCTCCTGTTTGCCATATCATATCTTTTGATTCTTGATCTTCTAATATTGTCGCAGTACCTTTAATCATTATTCCCCTAAAAAATCTTTTATCACAAAAGTATAGACAAGCCTTTGGATTATTTTTAAAAGACTTTACTTTTAAAGATGAAGTATTGGTTGTTAAATATATTTCTTTAATTCCATTTCTTTTTCTAGGCTTTAGCATTGCCTTAATATTTGGAAAACCATCTTCATCGATAGAAGCAATATAACAAATACTTTGACTATCAATCATATTCCCAACAGTTTTTTCTGCATCTCTCATAATTTTGTTCCTTCCATAAATTGTGGTTTTATCTTATTTATTATGTAACTTTTGCATTAGTAGTTTATATAGCTATACAATAGGTTTATATTAAACATACTAATAGCCTCCCTAATTCATTATAACATAGTTTTTTTTATTTAAAAAAACCGCTTTTATGTAAATCGTTCATATTATAAAGCAAATTAAATAATTTGTCTATGTAAAAAGGAAAAATAGAACTATTCTATTTTCCCGATTTTTTTAAATGGCCATAAACTAAAATTTGTTGCACCACGAATATCTTCTTCATTAATTAATCCTATTACACGGCTATCAATAGAGTCATCGCGATTATCACCAAGCACAAGATAATATCCTTTAGGTATAGTTCCCTTAATTAGCTCGCTACTTTTAAAATCGGCTGTAATTGGAGCGTGTTCATCCTCAACTTCTTTACCATTTATATAAAGAATGCCCTCATTATACTCAACTGTTTCACCAGGAAGACCAATTATTCTTTTAATTAGTTTTTCATCTTTATAATCTAGAACAACTATGTCAAATCTTTTATATGATCTATCATATTTTTTTAATATTAACAATTGATTGTTTTTTAAAGTCGGATACATTGAAGAACCGCTTACTAATACAGGAGTAGCAATAAATATTCTGATTATAACTACAACTACTACTATTATTACATATGGCATTAATTCTTTTAATATTTCTTTTAATTTTGTCATAACTCACCTATCCTAATATATATTATACTACAAATAATTAAATATTAATAAAGAAAAAGATAAGACAAAAGTCTTATCTTCTTTCTTTGATTTTTGGTTGTTTTAATAAGTCTCTTAAGTAAGTTAATTTTGCTCTTCTTACTTTACCTTTTCTTACAACTGTTACCTTATCAATTGAAGGTGAGTTAACTGGAAAAGTTCTTTCAACTCCAACACCTTGAGATAATTTTCTAACAGTAAAGTTCTTGCCAACACCACTATTTTTAATAGCTGTTACAATACCTTCAAAATCTTGAACACGTTCTCTTTTACCTTCGACAATTTTAACACCAACAACAACTGTATCTCCAACACGGAATTCAGGTATGTCAGTTCTAATTTGCTTAGCAGTAATCTTATCAATTATGTTCATCGCACACACTCCTTCTTGTTTTTTCTTATAATCATAACATTATAATCATGTATAAGTAGCGGATTACGCAATTGATTGTATCATAAATAAAAATATTTGACAAGCGTTTTCTGATAATTTAATCTTTATAATAAAAGAAGAAGTTATCTTCTTCTTGATTCAGTTATTTCTTTTTCTTCTGGTTCCTTATAACAAACTATTTTCTTTTTTAGTTCTTGTTCTAATAGTTCAATCTTTTGAAGTAAAAGTATAGCATATTTTTCTTCAAGATACTGTTGATATTTATATCTAATTGTATCTTTATATTTAGTTAAATCATTAAGAGCAGCTCTTAGACTTGTTATATCTGTATCATCATCATCTGCATCAATAATGCTTATAATAAACCTTAAATAAACTTCTAGTTTCTTCTTGATTTTTCTTTTAAGTACTTTTTCAACAAAACTCGGATTTATCATGACCATTCTTTTTACAGTAACACCAGCATAAGAAATATTATTTACTGGTTTAAAATGAAATCCATCTAATTTCTTATGGTCTAAATTTTTAATATCATGAAAGCGATAATCTTTTATCAATATATATGTTTGACCTTTCATAATATCATCCCCTTTTTTCTAATAAATCCGGCCTACGCTTACTTGTTTTTTCTAATTGTTTTTCGTATCTCCATTTTCGTATATTTTCATGATGTCCTGATAAAAGAACATCTGGAACTAACATTCCTCTAAAATCTACAGGTTTAGTATACACTGGATAATCTAGTAGATTGTCATGAAATGAATCATAAATGTGTGATTCTTCTTCAATAACACCATTAAGTAATCTTACCACACTGTCTGTTATAACCATGCTTGGTATTTCTCCACCTGTTAAAACATAATCACCTATACTAATTTCATAATCAGCAAGGCTTCTTATTCTTTCATCAAACCCCTCGTAATGACCACATATTATAATCAAATGTTTCTCTTTTGTCAAGGTATATGCCCTATCCTGAGTGTATGGAATTCCTTGTGGGGTCATTAAAAGAATGACACTACCATCTGTTTTTAAATCTTCCACTGCATCAAATATAGGTTGTGGCATAAGTACCATTCCAGCACCACCGCCAAAACCATAATCATCTACCTTTTTATGTGGATCTTTTGAGTATTCTCTAATATCATGAATATTTATTTCAACCTTCTTATTTAAAGTTGCCCTTTTAATAATTGATTCTGATAAAAAACCATCAAACATATTTGGAAATAAAGTTAATATATCAATCTTCATTAACTAATCCCTCAATTAATTTAGCATCAACTCTTTTTTTATCAATATCAACATTAATAATAAATTCATCAATAAACGGAATCATAAACTCTTTATCATTTCCATCCTTGATAACAATAATTGGATGCGCATGACTTTTTAATATTGATTCTACTTTACCTATTTCTTTATCATCTGCATATACAGATAAACCAATTAGATCTTCATAAAGAATACCATCAAATTTATATTCTTCTCTTATAATATATGCTTTTTTACCTTTATACTTTAATACATCATTTATATCATTAATTCCATCAAAAGTAACCATATCATAATTTTTGTGTACTCTATAACCATTGATAATCTCTTTATCTTTATAATTACCTATATAAAGAGCATTACCCTTTTTAAATACTTGATTTTTATATTTAAAATCAGATATGATTCTAATTTCACCCTTAATACCATGTGTATTTACTATATCACCTAAATATAAATATTCCATATAACACCTACTTATCTAACTCATAAAGAATAATTGAAGTAGCAACAGCAACATTTAAACTCTCGCAATTCTTATTCATATTTATATATAAATATTTTTCACACATATTTAAAAGTTCCTCACTAACGCCATTACCTTCATTACCCATTATAATAATTTGCTTTTCATCCTTATTTATGTTTTTTAATATTTCGCCGCCATCAACTTTAGTACCATATATAGTATAGCCACTTAAGCTATTAAGAATATTTTTAAGATTTCCTATAACTATATTACTACTAAAAATCATTCCTTGACTAGCACGAATAACCTTGGAATTATATAAATCTACTGATCCTTCACTTAGAATGATTGTACTTACATTAAAAGCTACCGCTGATCTAATTATTGTACCTAAGTTTCCTGGATCTTGAATATTATCAAGAACTAGTATTCTATCTCCTTTAATTAAACCATTTTTTTTATTACAAATTCCTAATATTTTACTTGGATTATCAAGTTCACTAAGAAAACGCATTACCTTATGATTACAAGTAATTATGTCTACTTCATAGTCTTTACCTATAGTAAAATCTTCATCTTTTACGACTAGTTTTAAAAGACCAGCCTTAGAAGCTTCTTCTACTAAATGGTCGCCTTCTACTATAAAAGTATTTGTTATATCACGATACTTTTTAGTATGCAACTTATGAATATCTTTAATTTTATCATTATCTACTGAAGTATAAATCATATAATCACCCACAAATTTATTTTATCACATTTTCCTATAATTAGAAAGAAAAAAACATGAATAGTCATGTCTTAGTTTTCCTTATTAATACTTTCACCACAATATTTGCAAAAAGTTGAGTCCCCATCAATTTCATTAGAACAAAAAGGACATTTAATACTATTAATATTTCCTAACTTTTTAATTATATTGTGCTCTATGTCTTTATATTTTTTTCTTTTCTTAATTAATAAAACAACAAAAGCAATTGCTGCTGCAATAAATAAAATAGTAACAAACGCAAAAACTAAGTAAATATAATTAGTATAAGTATCTATTGCTTTTTCCACTATTTCACCTATTTTAAGTAAATTTTATTCTTTTACATTTACTTCTTTCTTTGGAGATTTCTTTAACTTGTCCAGTTTAACTAAACGCACATAATTTATACAAGCAATGATGTCAAGAATAACTAAAATGCCAAGGGTTATAAGAATATAAATCATGTTGTTATTTGATTGACTTACTGTAGATATCCAACTTACCATAATTCACCTCTATCTAAAACACTAATATACTTCATCTTATAATATAATTATAGCACTTTTTTTCAAAATTCAACATTTTTTATATAATTTCATAGTTAATTAGTTCCACCTTATTAGAGATAAAATCACCATTATTGTTTATTTCATTACATAGTTCAGAACTAAGATACTTTTTAGAATCATCAGGAAAAACAGTAACCATTTTTCCTTCAGTATTTTCATTAAAAAGAATAGCCGCTAAAAAATTAGCACCACTGGATATTCCAACGCCAATGCCAAGTTCTTTTGAAAGTCTTCTTGACATATTTATTGCATCGTCATCATCAATTAAAACGATATCATCTATAAAATCCAAATTTAGTAAAGCAGGTATAAATTCATCACCAATACCATCTATTTTATGAATTCCTATTTGTCCTGTTTTTATTATAGACATAGTTTTTGGTTCTAGAGCATATATTTTAGCATTTTTATCTTCTTGTTTAATTGCTTTACCAACACCCATTAATGTGCCGCCAGTACCTATTCCTGTAACAAATCCACCTATATTAGATAACTTACTAATTATTTCTTTTCCTGTTGTTTCAAAGTGAGCTAAAGTATTATTAATATTACTAAACTGATCTATATAATAACCATTTATCTCTTTAGCAAGTCTCTTTGCTTCTTCGATACATCTTTTAAAACCACCTTCTTCTTTAGAAAAAAGCTTTACTGTCGCTCCATAAAGTTTCATTATTTTAAGTCTTTCATTACTAACCCAATTTGGCATAAATATATATACTGGATGTTTATAATATTGACCTATTGCAGAAAGAGATATTCCTGTGTTACCACTTGTAGCTTCTATAATTGGTGTTCCTTCTAAAATAGTTTTATCTTCTTTAGCCTTTTTTATCATATAGTAAGCTACTCTATCCTTAATACTACCTGTTAGATTATAATATTCTAATTTAGTATATATACTTTTTATTATTCCTTTATATCTATAATTAATCTTTATCATAGGTGTATTACCTATTAATTTATCTATCATATTTCACCTTCATAATATTATACGCACTAATTAATACTAAAACACCCAAAATAAAACAAAATATGATACAATAAATAATAGGTGAAAGTATGAATTATTTTATTATTGCTCAAATATTAGGAATAATTAGTTTCATTTTTGGTGGTTTATCAATGATAACTAACAAAAAACGAAATGTTATCCACTATAATACAGTTGCTAATTTTGCAAGTTCTATGCAGTATGCATTTCTTGGGGCTTTTACAGGAGCACTATCTTTAATTGTTATTATTACTAGAAATGTTATTTTTAATAAATATAAGACAAATAAAATTCCACTAGCATTTCTAATTTTTATTATTATATTTGCTATTTTAACTAATATAGTTTCATATGATGGATTAATAAGTGTTTTGCCATGTTTTGCTGTTAGTATATATAGTTATGGTATATGGCAACATGACATTAAAAAAATAAAAAGAATTAATATTTTAGTAAGCATTATAGGCTTAATATATGACATACATTATATGGCCTATGTTACTGCTTTTGCCCAAGGAACATATATAGTTATTGGTATAGTATCATACTATAGCTTTATGAAAAATAGAAGACATAGAATTATCAAAAGAAAAAAGATATTTTAAAATATCTTTTAATGTTTAGATAAATCAAAAACTATTATTTTAAATAATTGGCTTAATAAATATATAAAAAGAAAAATCATCTAAATTAGATGTTTTTTTGTTTCTGTTAAAGACTCATCAATTCCTGTTAACATTGCCTTTAATTTTTGTAAATCTTCAATCGTTTCATAACTTCTACATGTTTTATTAATTTCAAGAGCAATGGCATCAATACCATTCTTACTTGATTGTCTTATGACTTGGCCTCCCCTTTTAAAAACTTTATCTACAGATACAACAAAGTTTTTACTTTTAAGAGTTTCATAAAAAATTTCAACTATTTTCAAGTTACAAGTTTGACCATTTACAGAAATAATTTCTACATCAAATGGTCTTCTTGCAGCACAACCATGAATATCAAGTAAGAAAGATATATCTTTCTTTTTAATTAGTTTTATTACTTCTTGTAAGTATTTATCACTTGGATTTTCTAAAGTTTCACCAATTGGAAAATTAGGATCATCTAAGTTTTGATAAGTTCTATAAATACTATTATATTTATTTAAATTTGGTAAATAAGAAGCATAAAATCCAGTTAATTCATCTTCTTCTTTTATATTACCTTCACGAATTTGCTTAACACTATGTGGAGCACTTAATAATATATTTGAACCATTATTTATATATTCATAATTTGGATTAATTGTAAGAATGCCGTTATAATCATTACTACTAAATCTCGATTCAATGTTTTTAACCATTTCCTTTGTAATATGCATATTATCACTCCTTGGTGATTAATTATATCACATAGTCTTTAACTAAGCAATTTACTATTTTCTTTTTTTACCAAACATTTACAAACTATTTTATGTAATATATAACAGTATTTATTTTTCTTAATCGAGATGTGTTAAATTTTCTTGATTTTTCTTTAAATTATTCACCATAATTCTTTTGTAAATTTATATCCCTTGTTTATATACTTTTAAGTCATAATCTCACCTGTAAAAATAAGACATAAAAAGCCTACCTCACAGTAGACTTTTTGCAGTTTGTATTATACTATTTAAATTTTCTAAATTAATTGTTTGGTTACTATCACATATTTCCTTTTCAGGATTACAGCTTGCTTCTACCATAATCCCATCTGCTCCAGCAGCTATCGCCGCTAAAGCCATAGACTTTACTATGTACCTCTTCCCAGCAGCATGTGAAGGATCAACTATTATAGGCAAATTAGTATAATTCTTCATTACAGGTATAGCTTGTAAATCCAAAGTATTTCTTGTTTCTGTCTCAAATGTCCTAATTCCTCTTTCACAAAGAATTATATTACTGTTGCCACCTTGCATAATATATTCTGCAGCATTTAACCATTCTTCATAAGTCGCAGACATACTTCTTTTTAACAAAATAACTTTGTTTGTTTTACCTAATGCTTTTAATAACTCATAATTAAACATATTTTTACTACCTATCTGAATTATATCTACATTCTGAATAAACAAATCAAAATATTTTAAACTAGTCAATTCAGAAATAATTGGTAAACCTGTAACTTTTTTAGCTTCAATTAAATACTCTATCCCTTTTTCTTCTAATCCTTGAAAACTATATGGGTTTGTCCTAGGTTTAAATGCTCCACCTCTTAAAACATTAACGCCTAATTTTTTTAGCTCTTTTGCTAAAGATATAAGCTCTTCTTTATTATTAATTGTGCATGGTCCAGCTATAATTAACTTATCTCCACCTACAACCAGATTACCAATCTTTATAACTGGTTTACTATTATCTTTATATACTTTTAATTTAGTAATATCCATATCTTAATTCATTTTGTTAGCTTTATACCATTTAGCAAAGTCATATTTAGCAGTACCCCAAAATTTTGCTTCATATTCTCTATCAAGTTCTCTAAGTTCACTTAAAGTTTTTGTTTCACCATCAGGTATATAAAATTTGTCGTGCCATCTTCCAAGAGTTCCTTTTGCCTCAAATGCAACCGTTCCTGTTCCACCACCAGTAAATACTATTGGTTCCTTTCCAGGTTCACAGTATGCAAAACAATCTTCTAATCTTGCTTTTCTATTAGCTTCATTTTTAAATAAATCTAAAAACTTATCAACACCTATCTGCTTATCAAAAAAAGCATTATAAGGTCCTGGTAAACCACCTAAAGCATCCAAATATAAACCACTATCTGATTTAACACAAGGCCTATTTAGTTTTTCTGCTGCATATTTTACACTAAAAGATACCACTTCAGAACAAGTTTTTGCTTGAATTTCAAGTACTTCAAAATCAGGATTCATAATATCTATATCTAT
>JAEWBI010000034.1 GCA_023391185.1 Bacillota bacterium
TAATGAACCATATACAATATATGTTATTCAGCTTATTGTAAATGCTTTATGGACAGTTATCTTCTTTGGTTTTGACTTTAAACTTTTAGGATTTATATGGATACTATTTTTAATTGTACTAGTAGTATTAATGATATATCAGTTCTATAAGCAAAATAAATTAGCTGCAATCTTACAAATTCCATATTTATTATGGTTAATATTTGCAGCATATCTAAATATGGCTATCTATTTATTAAATAGATAGCCTTTTTATATTACAAAAGAAAAAATGAGAAAGTAGTGAAAAGTTGAACCAGCAAGACAAAAGAAATGAAATATAGAATGCATGTATTTAGTTTTAGAACCAATCCAGTATAATAGAGCTCCAATAGAATAAAAAATGCCGCCAACAAGTAAAAATATTAACCCGGTTTTACCTAAATTAGTAGTTAAACTATTTATTATAAATAATACTGACCATCCTGTAGTTAAATGACATAAAACAGACGCTAATTGATATTTATCAATATTAATAGAATTAAGTACTATTCCAATTATAGTAACAACCCAAACAATACTAAACATTAACCATCCCATAACACCATTAAAAAGCACAAGACATATAGGCGTAAAAGTTCCTGCTACAAGTAGAAAAACATTACAGTGATCAATTACTCTAAATACTTTTTTAGCCTTTAATTTAGGGGATAAACCATGATATATACATGATATTGTATATAGTAGTATTAATGATATTCCATATACTAAAGAACCAGCTAAAGCATATCCATTATGATGATTAGAACTTTTT
Organism: Bacillota bacterium; assembly: GCA_023391185.1. Taxonomy (GTDB): domain Bacteria; phylum Bacillota_I; class Bacilli_A; order RF39; family UBA660; genus RGIG4266. The sequence goes on from JAEWBI010000034.1 coordinate 794, forward strand.
ATAATTAAAAGAACTAATCCTGCTATAGAAAGTCCAGCTCCAACTCCATGACTAATAGAATTCATTAACTCTTCACTAAGACTATAATTAGGTATCCTAATTTTATTCATATAATACACCTCATATTAATTTATGATGTAATATATTTTTATATAATATTATTATAATTTATTTTTCTACATATATTTACAAAAATATGTGTTATAATGTTTACTCAAAGAAAAAAATATAAAAACAGGTATATTAAAACACCTTATTTAATAAGGTGTTTTATAGTTATAATAAGGGGATGAATTTGTGATTTTTGATAAAAATGAAGAAAATAGAATAGAACAATTATTTATTAAGTATGATTTTGCTTTAAAAATGTTAGAAACAGAACTTGATATATTAATAAGAGAGTATGAATATAAAAATAAATATAATCCAGTAGAACATACTAAGTCAAGAATAAAGAGTAAAGAAAGTGCGATAAAAAAACTAGAAAAAAAGCAGTGTGAAATTACTGCTGATAATATAATAAAGAATGTCCATGATATGATTGGTATTAGAATAGTATGCTCTTTCCTATCAGATGTAAGTGATATAGTAAATATAATAAAGAATTCAAAGCACTTAAAAGTTAAATCTGAAAAGGATTATATTACTACACCAAAAGAAACAGGTTATATAAGTTATCATATTATAGTACTAGTACCTATTTATCTAAATGAAACTACCGAGTATGTAGAAGCTGAAATTCAAATAAGAACAATTGCTATGGATTTTTGGGCAACTCTTGATCATAAAATTAGATATAAATTTGATGAACAAATACCAGAAGAAGTTCAAACGGAAATGTATAATTGTTCTTTAGATATTAAATCTTTAGATAATAAAATGCAAAAACTAAATGATATTATGAAAAAATATAATGTCGATTAAGAATAAAATATTCTTAATCTTTTTTTTGTATAAAAAATGTTATATGTCACAATATAAAATGGGAGGATAAATATGACAGAAAAAGAACTATTATATGTAGAAGATGTTTTAGAACAAGCTAAACAATTAGATGAAATCAGTACTTATTATACTGATGAAGTAGAAGAAGAATGCGGTGAACTTCTTAATGAGGTAGCAACCGTTTCTAGTAAACAATTTAAAAGAATTTATAATTTATTGTAAAGGAGATAATATGGAAGATAAACTAATTATGGGTAATATACTTACTCTAACAAAAAACATATGTGAATTACTTAATCATGCTACTATTGAATCACCTAATCATCATGATACATTCAATAAAGCATTAGATGAATACCTAGAACTTCAACATAAAGTATATAAGTTTATGGAAGAAAAAGGTTGGTATCAAACACAAAATGTTACAGCTGATAAAATAGAAAAAGTAAAAGAAAAATATTGTGAAGAATAAACTATAAAAAGCATTTCAAATAATGTTAGAAATATTAAAAAAATAAAAATAAAATTGATTAACATCTCCAAAAGGAGATGTTTTCTTATGCGTTAAAAAAGAATTATTTTATAATTAACAAAATTAAGTATAACTGACAAAAAATAATCCAAACATTTAAGTCGATGCGAAAATTTACTTTTTAATTGTATAATTCATGGTATAATAAAAGTATAATAAATAATAATTTGTTCAAAAGATGAATAAAGAATAATTATTTAAGGAGAATGTATATGAAAAAAAATTTAGTGAAGATTATCTTTATTGCTTCATTTTTACCATATTTATTTGCAATAGTAATTGGAATAATTAGTGCTTTTTTAGGTATTACATTCTTTTCTGATAAGATTTATGGGCTAAATGCTTTAATATTAGGATTGTATTTTGCTTTTTATAGTTTGATATTTATCGTTCCTATTGTCCCTTTTTGCCTTGTTTTTCAAATTTGCTATATCCTTAGGAAAAAAATTAAAAGATTTAAGAATATTAAGTTAGGAAAATATGTCACAGTTTGTTGTTTAATTGGAATTTTTCTTGGATTGGTTTTATTTGGATATTCGCGTTCTTATGAATTAAAGAAGATTATAGAAAAAGCTAGTGCAAAACAGATGATTAATGATGCTGAAGAAAAAATTGGATATAATAAAAGTGATATTATGGTAAGTGGTATTTTTAATATGCCTGATTATAAATACAATCATATACTTATTGATTATGATAAAGTTGAAGTTGGCATGCTTTTAAATTCAGGTGTTGATCAATTTTGGAAAGTAAAACTACAAAAAATATCAAAAGATAGTTTAGAATATAAACATATTATAAATGACTATTTTCTACAAGCTGATATTCCTCTAAATTATCCAGGGAAGAAATTACTTAGTTTTTATGAAGAAGAAATTGATATTCATCGTACAATAGCTTTTTTACTTATATTTGAGGATGAAACAATATATTATGCTGACAATTTAAAAGAGAAGGATACTGGATATACCAGATTTTCTGGACTACAATGGTCTGAATTTTTTGTAGGTGAAAATATTAAATTCAAAAGATAGCAAATTGATTTTCATAAAAAATTATAAAATTAAAAAGAAAAACAATTTCTTTTTTTTTATACATTTTTTTATTTAATTTATTTATATGTTATAATGTTAGTAGGTGATATTATGGCTAAAATAGCAAAACAAAATACAGAATTACAACTTTCTGATGAATTAATTAATAGTTTAGTAATTGATGATGAATTAGCAAAGCTTCTAGGTATTGAGACAGAAAAAGAGAAAATAGAAAATGAAAAGAAGCAAGAACAAGTAAAGAAAGATAAGAAAATTATTAAATAAACAGTAGTATGGTGATTTATGAAAAAGATTAAATACATTTTAAGTGGACCTGAGTTTAAACTAGGTTATGATAAAGAACTTACTAAGCTACTTGTTTCTGATGCGAAAAAAGCCTCAAAAATAGTTTTTATAGCTTCTTCTTTTGATGATTATGAGAATACTGATAAATATGCAAATATTATTAATGATTGGTTTAAAAGTAATAAGATTATATTTAAATCAGTAAATATTATTGATAATAGAGTAAGTAAAGAAATAGCGGTTAATTATATTAATGATTCAGATATAGTTGTTTTAATGGGTGGTGACACCCTAAAACAAATAAGTTATATTAAAAGTTATGGAATAATTGATGCACTAAAAAGTAGAGAAGGTATAACTATAGGTATTAGTGCTGGTTCAATTAATATGTGTAGTCATGTTGTACTTACTAAGGATGAAAATGATAATATACCTAGTACTGTATGTTATGAGGGAATTGGTTTATCAAATGTTAATATTGAACCACACTTTGATTTTATTAATATTGAACATAATAGAGATATATTCGAAGCTTCTTCACATGGTAAAATAGTTTGTCTTCCTAATACATCTTTTATAAGAATAGAAGATGATAAAGAACAGTATTATGGAAATTATTATGTTATAGAAGATAATAATTTAGAACAACAAGGCTATCCATATGATGAAATTAATCATTTAGGCACTGTAACTTTAGAAACAGAAAGATTAATTCTTAGAAAAGCTACAATGGAAGATGTAAATGATTTGTTTTATATTCAGTTAGATCCGGATTTAAGAAGATATATTGGACAGACAAAATTAGGTAAAAGTATAGATAGAGAACAATATTTTTTTAGTAAAGTATTAGATAATTATAGAGAACTTAATTTCTATAGATGGACAATAGTTAAAAAAGAAGAAAATTTAGTAATAGGTAGTATTATGCTTAATATCCTTAATGAAAAAGGTAAAATAGGTGGTATTGATTATTATTTAAGAAAAGATCATTGGAATAATGGATATATGACAGAAGCTGCAAAGAGAGTTATTGATTTTGCTTTTAATGATATTAAACTCAATAGAATAGAAGCAGGTGGTTCTATAAATAATCCTGGTACGTATAAAGTATTAGAGCATATTGGTCTTAAATATGAAGGACTAAGAAAACAAGGTTATTTTTATTACTATGGTGGAATACAAGACTTAGTACTATATGGACTTACAAAAGAAGATCATGAAAAAGAGAACAAAAATTAATTTGTTCTCTTTCTTCTTTTTCTTATCATTGATTTATCTATAAAATAAAATACATAACCAATTGTAATATAAATTATTGCGATAAATAAAGTATTAAGTATTACTGTACCTAAACCTAAAGAATCTATATCCATAAAAAAGTATGGATATTTAGAATCATTAGTAGGACCTATACCATTTCCTAAAAAAGCACTTGTGTAAGCAACTGTCATATATACTGTAGGAGCGACTGCCCATATTAAGGGACTATATATCTTCATATATCCCTTTTTATCAAATAGTACCCAGTCTAATATAGTCATAATTGGAATTATATAATGTAATCCAAGAAAAGACATATTGCTATAACTATCAAATGAAAATGACATATTTAGTACAAAATGCGCTACTACAAAAGTAAGAGTAATAGCCATAGTTGTTATCCCTTTTAGTACAGGAAACCATTCAACTAGTGTCTTTTTGTTATAATTATATATTAAATAAACGATATCTACTATAAAGTATGCAACACACAATATGTTACTTAAAGTTGTAAACATAGTAAATATATTTAAGTTTAAATTACCATCTAGTACTCCAGTAGTCGCTACTAACGAAAAAATTCCAACTATACATAAAACTACTTTGTATATGATAGAAATTAGTCTATTATTAATTTTCATATCATCACCACAATAATTATATCATAACATTAATTCACTTTGTGTGAACTTAACATGTGTTATGTCTACTTTACATATATTTGTATGATATAATACACAAGGAAAGAGGTTAAAATGAATAACACATTAAGAAATAATATAAGACAAGGTTCAGTAGTACAAATAGTACTTAAGAAAGATCAAAGAACGGGCAATCTTACTAAAGGAGTAGTGGATAAAATACTTACAAACAGTATGAATCATCCAAGAGGTATAAAAGTAATGCTTACTGATGGGCAAGTTGGTAGGGTACAGAAGATAGAAAATTTTTAATTAATTACTAATTTATATATGGAATTAATTCTTTATTTAATCTATATACTTTAAATATCATCTCCGTTTTGACAAGATAAAAAAAAATAGTATAATAGGCAGCACTAAATCTATTTTTAGGCATATTATAAATAAAAAAAGGTGGAAAAATGACAGAAGTGAACAAGTTGAATAATAAAGTAGAAAAAATAGTAGAAGTTGAACATATCCATATACAAGGATTAATTAAAGAAATTATTCATGATTCTAAAACAAAACCTAGAGAAGTAACAGATGTGAAATATCATCATAATAGATCTTACTCTAGTGCACCAACCGTTATTCGAAATGGAATATTATCTTTGTCTGAATCAACAAAAAAAGGAATTACAAATTTTAGTGAACAAGACTTACAAAAATATGACAGAGAAGACCATGTTAATGGAATAACAAAAATATCTGTTGCTTCAACAGATGTAGATCACAGTAAGTTATATAGAGGTGAAATGGTTTATTGTCCTTTTCATCCATGTAGTATAGATATACTTATTTCTGGTGAAGTAAAAGCATATAGAGATACTACAAATTATTATAATGAGTTTTTAATAGATAAAATGATCTTACCAAAAAGTTTTAGATCAGTAGATATTAGAATACTTAAAATTTTTAGTGATAAAACAATATATCGAGATAGTGATTCAACCTTAGTAAAAATTCAAAAAACAATAGATAAATACAATAGATTAAGAGAGATTGCATTAGCTCTTATGGAAAGTGAATTAGATATTCCATTAAGAGAAATGAGTGAAGAAAATGTAACTATTGATTTAGATAAAATGTCTAAAGCTCCAGTACTAGTGTTAAAATAATTTTGAAATAGAGCAAGATTATGATTTAAATACAGTAATTGGATAAATCTTTACAAATTTTCAAACGTATATTATAATATTAAAAGAAGGAGTGATTACTATGTATTATGTAAAACATGTTATCATACATACTGCAGGTAATCACATCTGTTAATTAATTTATAAAAATTATATTAAGCAGGTGTGATGTTTTCGTTGTGCCTGCATCCAAACCATATGGATGTATTTTCCATATGGTTTTTATTATATAAAGGAGTGATTAATATGATAGATATAAGTTTAAGCAAAGTAACCAAGTCTTATGGATTTGATAATATACTTGATAATATAAGTTTAGAAATTAATAGAGGAGATATAGTATCTATAGTAGGAGATAATGGGTCAGGCAAAAGTACTTTATTAAAAATAATAGCAAAAGAAGAAAACATAGGTAGTGGAACAGTAGCTATTAGAAATGGAGCTACTGTAGGAATGTTACATCAAATTCCAGATGTAGAGATAGATGTAAAAGTAATAGATATATTATATAGGAGTGTAAAAGAAATATTAGATATTGAAGAAAAATTAAAAGTTTATGAAAATAAAATGTCTAAATTAACTGGAAAAGAATTAGACAAAGTATTAAATAGTTATAGTAACCTGCAAGAAAAGTATATTAATATGGGTGGTTATGAAGTTAGTGAGAAAATAGGTAGAATAGTAACCGGATTTAAAATAGAAAACTTACTTAATAGTAATTTTAATATACTTAGTGGTGGTGAAAAAACAATAGTTTTTTTAGCAGCATTAATGATAAAAAATCCTGATATATTACTTTTAGATGAACCTACAAATCATTTAGATATAGATACTTTAGAATGGTTAGAAGATTATTTGAAAGCATATAAAGGTACTATTGTAATCGTTTCACATGA
>JAEWBI010000039.1 GCA_023391185.1 Bacillota bacterium
AAAACAACTACTATTGGTAAACTTGCTTATAAGCTTAAAAAAGAAGGTAAGAAAGTTATGATGATAGCTGGTGATACCTTTAGAGCAGGAGCTGTGGAACAAATAGAGCAGTGGGGTAAAAGAGTTGGTTGTGAAGTAGTATATAAAGATACTATGGATGCTGCTAGTGTTATATTTGATGGTTTAACAAAAGCTAAAGAAGAAAACTATGATGTTGTTCTAGTTGATACAGCAGGAAGACTTCAAAATAAAGAAGGTTTAATGAGAGAACTTGAAAAGATTAATAAAGTAATAGGTAATATAATACCAAATGCTCCTCATGAAACTCTTTTAGTAATAGATGCTACTACTGGTCAAAATGGTATTAGTCAGGCTAAAAGTTTTAAGGAAATAACTAACATAACAGGAATAGTTTTATCAAAACTAGATGGTACTGCTAAAGGTGGTATTGTACTAGCTATAAAAGAAAGTGTTAATTTACCTGTTAAATTTGTTGGTATGGGTGAAAAATTAGACGATCTAAGAGTTTTTGATATAGAAAAATATATATATGGTTTATTTAAGGATTTAGGGTGAAATTAGTGAATAAAGAATCAGAAAAGAATATATTTCTTTTGATGCAAACAGTTTTAGCTACAGCAGTATTTTCAATAGGACTTGGTTATATCTTTGAAAAAAGTTATTTTGTTTTATTAGTAATTGTTTTAGCTTTACTTGTTTTTTTAATGGCATATTCAAATTATCGCTTTTATAAAATTAAGGCAGTAACACCCGTATGCATAATATTTGGGATAATACTTATATTGGAGTTGTTTATATGATGGAAATGGATAAAGAAATATACTTAACAGGATTATATGACTACTATAGTGAATTATTGACAGATAAACAAAAATTATACTTCGAAGACTATTATTTTAATAATTTAAGTTTAGCTGAGATAGCAGAAAATCAAGAAACAAGTAGGAATGCAATCCATAAACAAATTAAAGATACTGAAAATAAATTATTAATGTATGAAGATAAATTAAAATTATGTCAAAAATATAATGAACTTAGAGAAGTAATTAAAGATTTAGATGATGATATTAAACAGCAAATAGAAGAATTAATATAGGGAGATGAATTTAGATGTTTGGTAAAATAGTTTATTTAACTGATACTCTTGCGCATATTGAAATACCAGAAGGTACTCCAGTAGCAGAAAATTTAATGAATATGCATGTTATTTTTGACGATAATAATAAAAAAATTGTTGGAGAAGTAGCTGATATTGACACAAAAGTTGTAAAAGTTAGATTCTTAGGTGAAGTAGTAAATGGTAAGTTTATAGGTGGTGTTATTAGAAAACCAACTTTGCAAGCAAAACTTAGAGTTATTTCAAAAGATGAATTAGGAATAATTGTTGGTGAAGAAGGACCAGGTAGAATACAACTTGGAGTATCACCACTATATGATGATTGCCCAATAAGAATGGATATTAATGATTTCTTTAGTAACCATATGGCAATCTTTGGTAATACTGGATCTGGTAAATCTTGTGGTGTAGCAAGATTACTTCAAAATATCTTTAATGATCCAAATTTTATGCCATTTAAATCAAATTTTTTAATATTCGATGCTTATGGTGAATATCATAATGCCTTTAAGGATATTAATAAAATTAATCCTAATTATAATTTTAAATACTATACAACAGCTAAAACAGCATCAAAAGAAACATTACTTTCTATTCCATTATGGTTATTAAATAACGATGATTTTGCTTTATTATTACAAGCAGAAACACATTCACAATTAACTATAATTGAAAGAATGCTTAAATTAGTTAATATATTTGTAAGTGATGATGATGTTTCAAGAAGATATTGTAATCATGTTATAGCTAAAGCTATGATGGCTATATTATTTACTAATCAAACATCAGCGAGTAAGAAAAATGATGTTTTCTCAGTACTTGCGACTTGTACAACACCTGAATTTAATCTTGAAACAGTTGTACACGGAGTAGGGTATACTCGTAAATTTAGAGATTTATTTATTATTGATACAGCTGGACAATTTCCAGAAAGTAATTTAATGGTTGAATATATTTCGTCATTTATGGATGAACAGTTAGATACTTATGAATCAAAAATAATTAAATATTTTACACTAGAAGATTTAGAGAGAGCTTTAGCATTCACTTTAATTAGTGAAGGACTTCTTAAAAATGAGAAAATGTATAATGAAGCAGTAACACTAAAAGTTAGACTTCATGCTTTAACAATTGGAGAAAATTCTATATATTTAAAATATCCACAGTTTATTACTCTTGAAAACTATGTAGCTAGTTTAATATCTACAAATGGTCGTAAAGCTCAAATAATAAACTTTAACCTAGAAGATATAGATGATACATTTGCTAAAACAGTAACTAAGATATATACAAGAATGTTATTTGATTTTACTAAGAGACTTAGTGTAAGAGCATCAATACCATTTCATATATTCTTAGAAGAATCACATCGTTATGTTCAAGCAGATGGTGATAAATTCTTACTTGGATATAATATATTTGAGCGTGTAGCTAAAGAAGGTCGTAAATATGGACTTATATTTAATTTAATATCTCAAAGACCAGTTGAAATATCTGATACAGTTATTTCACAGTGTAGTAATTTCTTGATATTTAAAATGAATCATCCAAGAGATCTAGAATATATTGAAAAAATGCTTCCTAATATTAGTAAAGAAGTAGTTGAAAAACAAAAAACTTTACAACCAGGAACATGTGTAGCATTTGGTAAAGCATTTAAGATTCCAATGATAGTTAAGATGGAAATGCCAAATCCTGAACCATATAGTAGCAACTGTGATGTATTTAATGTATGGCAAGTTAAGAGGTAATTAATATGTTGCGTGGAAGAAAAATAATATATAAGAGAGAGATAAAAAAAGAACCTGTTAGAATAGAGAAAGTTGTGCCTGTTATAGCTTCCTCTTTAGCAGGGGCTAATGTTATTGAACCTGCTGTAATAAAGGTAAAAAAAGATACTAAAAACGGTGAAAAAGTAGTAACCGAAGTAGTTCAAGTTGCAGGTTCAAAAAAACCAGCTACTTTCTTTTTAATAGTTATCCTATTTTTAGGCTTTTATGTCATATATGATCAGTTTATTAATGAAGATAAAATACCTTCATCTCCAATAAAAAATGATATAGAGATAACTAAAATAGATGATACAAAAGATTATATTTATTATGAACACGAAAAAGATATAGAGTTTCCTCTTGGTGTTAAATTAAAAGCAACTTATAAAGATATAACAATTAATATTAATACTGACTCAATAAATAGTTTGAATTATAGACTTAATAAAGAGTATACTTCATATTTTGAAGCATATGAATTTGATAAGAATGCTATGTATGAATGTGTAGATAGAACAGCTGAAAATCTAGAAACATCTGATATAGGTCTAATAACATATCGTGATTATAAAACAACTGAAACAAGTAACTATATAACAATAATTGTAACAGATTATAGTATTACTTACTGTGGTAATGTTGAAAAGAAAATAATAACTTCATATGTAATAGATAAAAAAGAAGGTATAGTATTTAGTAAAAGTGGACTATTAAGTCTATATGATATAACAGAAGAAGACTTAATTAAAAAAGCTATATCAGGAAGAACAGATGGTAATTATGGTATTTTAAAACCTGATGAAATAGTAAAAGAAATACAAGATATAGGTGAAATAGAACTATATATTGATAGTAAAGAATGTCTAGGTATTTATTATACTGGTATAATGTATGAAACTACTGATGATAATCATAATGTTTCATTGATATGTAAATAATATTAATAATAAAAATGAGTAAAACATAGTTTTATTCTTTTTTTTCTTTCTTTTAAAAAAATATTGTTGATATTTATTATTTTGTGATATAATATACACGTACCCGAAAAAATGTCTTCGTAGCTCAGTTGGTAGAGCAACTGACTCTTAATCAGTGGGTCCACGGTTCGAGCCCGTGCGAGGACACCATATTAGTAAATAAAGATTGTAGAAATACAATCTTTTTCTTTTTATAAAAAGCGGAATTTTAGCGGAATAAGTAATTATTTTAATTTAAAATTGGTGGTAACTCAGTTAGTATAGGAATAGGTTCTTAATATACAGTTTTTGGATTCAAGCCATTAGCTATTCACAAAATATGAGGAGCTTGCTGCCAAATATAATTAATAACGATTATAAATATACTTAACTAATTCCTTATTTTGACAAATAAAGAAAAAAGTATATTATAAATAGTATTAATGAATTTAAAATTTAGAGTTTATAATTGAAACTTTTTTGAAACTATAAGACACTTTAATATTGGAGATGATAAATATGTGTGATCAAGAAACATTCATCTTTTTTAACGATATTTATGACGAAACAAGTAATGAAGTTTTAAAATACGTATCAATAAAATGTAATAAAATAGATGATATTCCAGATATTTTGCAAGATATATATCTAGAGGTTTATAATACGATTATTAGGAAAGGTAGAAACTATTTTAAAAATAGTAAATCTTTAATTTTTCATATTGCAAAAAGAAAACTAGGGAAATACTATTTAATTAAAAAGAATAAGCAAAAATTTGTCTCATTATATTCAAGCAATAATGATGATCAAGAGTTTGAGCCTTTTGAGATTAATTTGTGTGAACAACAAATATTTGATAGTGTCATGAATAAAGACACAATAGATAATATATGGAAAATTCTAAATAAAGAAGGACAAACAGTAACAAAAATATTCTATCTTTATTATTATTTAGATTTAACGATAACTGAAATTTCTAAAGAATTAAAATTAAGTGAATCAAATGTAAAAAACAAAATATATCGTACACTGAAACATATAAGAAGTGAACTGAAAGGAGATGATAATAATGGATAATAAAAAGAATTTTTCGAAAATATTTGAATCTAAAGAAATAACTAAAGAGGATATAAAGAATCTAGTAATGGAAAATATTAAAAATAATTATGAACAAAATAAGAAAATAGAAAAGGACAAACAAAAATCGTTAAAACTGTTTTATGGAATTTTAAGTTTATCAGTACTAATTATATCATTCGTATTTTTAAATTATTTTAACTCATATAATAACTTAAATAATAATAGTAATAATAATAGTAATAGTAATAATAGTAATAATAGCAATGATAATAATTCACAATCAGAAATAATATATGAAATAACTAAAAGTGCTGATTATGTTGCTACTTCAATTGAGGACTTATATAAAAATGCTGATTTGGTTTTTATAGGAAGTAGAAACAGGGATAATAAAACGTTTGTAGGTATTAATGGATTAATAATAACTGAATCAAATTGTAATGTAAAAAAAATTATTAAAGGAAATTATAATGATTTAACTATAAATATAAATTATTATGGTGGAACAATTAAATTAGACGAATATATGAATAGTTTTTCAGAAGAACAAATACTAAAAAAAGGATTAAATGAATTTGATACTGAAACAAGAAAAACAAAATTCGTTGGATATTCACTTTCAAAAACTTCTGTTTTATTTCAAAATAATATATTTGAATACTTGATTTTTGTTAATTACGATCAGGAAAGAAATATGTATTTTGTAATGTCTGATGCCTATGGTGTACGAAAAATTAATGAAGTTGGAAAGGCTTATAATTTAGACAAAGAAATGTTTGAAACTATAAATTTTGACAATTAGTTAACATAATGATATCATAAAGGTGATAATTGATATCTTCGTTGACAAGGACTCCTTATTGTGTCAATCTTCAATTTGTAGTTGATTTTGAGTTATCAATGGAATTTGGAGGTGGAATAAAGTATTATAAGGAGGAAATAATGAAATTTAAAACCGTACTTTTTACAGCTATATCTTTTTTTGCAATTGGAATTGCACAAGTAAACGCAGCTGTTGAACCACCACTATTAGGCGGCAATTTAATTTGGAATATTGAAAGTATATATTATTACGTCGACCCATCAGCAGAAAAATATGCTTCTAATATTTCACAATCAGCCTATAATTGGTGTTATACTGGATATGGCTTTAATAGGTTATATCCTAATGCAAGAACATACTATATTACAGACAGTGCAATGGATATATACTCTTATAATTACCCAGACGGTCGTAATGGTGTTACATATTTTATCGCTAGAACTAATGTTTGGACTGGCGATCCATACTATGTAGATCCAGCCTCACAAAACTGGTTATTTAATGAAATATATTTGAATGACTATAATTTATTATCTAAATCAAATAATCAAAGACAAGCAACAATAACACATGAAATGGGACATGTATTTGGATTAGATGAAAATAATGGAAACCAGTATAGCATAATGTGTCAGGAAAGCGCTGGTCGTCAAGTTTATACTGTACAACAAGTAGATAATAATGCATTTAATAGAAAACATCCGTAATTTAAGGAGGATTTTATGAGTAAAAAAAATATTGCTATTTTTTGTTCAATTTTATTAGTTATGATTGTAGGTTTAATCTATATTTTTAATAATAAAAGTGCTAATTTACTTAATAATGCCAATGAATCATCATATGTAGAAAATAATGAAAAATATGAGTATGAAATAACGACAAACGCTGATTATGTTGCTACTTCAATTGATGATTTATATAAAACAGTTGATTTAGTTTTTATTGGAACTAAAAACAAAGATAATAAAACATTCGTAGGAATGAATAGTTTAATAATTACAGAAGCAAATTACAACGTTAAAACTGTGTTAAAAGGGGATTATAATGACTCAACTATAAATTTAAATTATTATGGTGGATCTGTTACTTTGGAAGAATATATGAACAATTTATCAAAAGAACAAATACAAAAAAAAGGATTAGATAAATATACTTTAAAGGAAAGACAGACAAAATTAATTGGTTATAAAAATACAGATAAATCTATTTCAAAACAAGTTGATAGTAATGAATATTTAATATTTGTGAATTGTGATAAAGAAAAGAATATATATTTTGTTTCATCTGATGCTTATGGAATGAGACAAATCGATCAAAATAAAAATGTATATAACTTAGACACAAAAACTTTTGAAAAATTTAATTTTTAATTATAAATGGAATTTCTAAATTTCGGAGATAACTCTAGTCAATTATATATTATAGTTGTAAGTTTGAAAAAAATTAGATATTAAAAATTAACAATGTCGTAATTTTAATTTTTAATTATATTGTAAATTAAAAGAGCAGTTCCTATTGGAAACTGCTTTTATATTATCTTTTAAGATTTTTATCTATGTTAGCAATACTTTTACTAATTCTTTCAATGTAGCTATCACTATATGTGTTTCCTTTAAATATTTTTGTATTAAGTGAAAATTTTTATTCTAGTTTTTTGCCTTTTTCACTATAATAAATTACTGATCCCTGGGTCCACGGTTCGAGCCCGTGCGAGGACACCATATTAGTAAACAAGGATTGTAGAAATACAATCTTTTATTATTTTATAAATAAATTAATTACCGGATTTGCTTTTTTAAAAAATTGTGCTATTATATATCGCGTGGGGGAAATATATGGCATTAAGTAGTGAAATTTATTTTAAAGTGTTTAACTCAATTGCTTATCAAGTATTAGGATTAGAAAGTCCTGAAATGTTTGAATCAAAATTGAATGAAGAAGAATTAAGAGAAAGTAAGGAATTAGTAATTGAATTCAGTTCTTTAATACCAAGAGCCAAAAAAATTATTGAAGAAAAGTCTGATTTTTTTAGACAAAATGAATTAGATTTAGATATTAAATTATTAAAAGTAAAAAGACTTTTGGATGACTTAAGAGAACAAGATAGAATTGAAAAACTAATTAATCACAAAATGGAATTTTTAAATCCAAATATTACTGATGAACAAAGATTGAATATGCTTAAAAATCTTTCTCAATTAGATAAAGATAAGCTAATTCAATTAGAGGCCTCTTTAATGGCACAAGAAACAGGGGAATTTAATTTCGATCCAGATGGATTTTATGATGGAGATAAAAAGTTTCTATCAAGTTTTTCTGAAGGAGAAATCCTAGAATTTATAAAATTCCAACAATCATTATCACAAGTAGATGAAAATAGAAAAGTCAGATAATTATTTTTTTCTATAAAAAAACAATATTTAAAAAATAAAATAACGAAAGATTGTATTTCTACAATCTTTTATTTTTTTTATATAATCTTTTGAATTTTAAATAAGTCTTTCACAATTTTTAAATCTTTTTAGAATTTTAAAGATAGAATTTCTATCTTTTTTCTTTTGTTATAATGTAAAATGTATTGATTTAATTTATGTTTGTGGTATTATATCTCCAATGAGGTGTTTTGAATGGAATACAAGTTTGATAAAGAAGTTAAACTATTTATGATTTTTGATATATTAGGGGATACTGAGAGAACTGGACCTTTATTATGGAAGGTAGATAGAAAAAGATTAGAAGATGTTAAAAATCATGTTGCTGATCTAATTTTCATGGCAAGAATTCTTAAGAAGTATTTTCCTAATTATATAAATATGGATATGGTTTATGATTATATAATATGTCATGATATACCAGAAGCTATAACAGGGGATATTACTAAATTTGAAGGAGTTACTAATGAAGAAATTAAATATGTAACAAATATTGCTATTGAATTTTTAGCAAATACTTTTAATGATGTAATTGATTTTAAAAAAGTACTTAATGGATTTGAACAAAGAATTGATATTGAAGCAAAAATAGTTCATATGTTAGATAAATTACATTCTTCTACAACATTTAGTAAATATCAAAGTGAGCAAAATATAGATATGGATAATCCAGACATTATTCCAGAACTAAGAAATAATCCTTTTGTAGCTAAAAAAATATTAGAAGGTAAAGATTTAGCAGATATATTTTTTGAGTTCCATTATATGGCCATTGATATAACTGATGAAGAATGTGAAAAATATAAAATTAGTAGAGAAGATGCTAATAAAATAGTTAATGCTATTAAAGCATTTGCTAATGAGTTATATGATAGTAAAGTTCGCGGAACATTATTAGTTGATAAAAGAGAATTTCCAAAAGAAGCAATTAAATATAATCGCAATTTAAAACATTAAAACAATAAAAATGAACCTCTTTTCTAGAATATAGGAAGCGAGGTTCATTTTATTAATATTTTTATAAGTATTCTTTTAATTTTTCAATAGAGTTTTTTTGAAATTTCAAGAAGTCTTTTGCAATTTTTAAATCTTTTTGATCTACATCGTCTTTGTAATCATCAATTTTCTTTTCCATATCTATACTACCCATAGATATTCCTTTTATTAACATATCAGCAATGCTAGAATCACTATTATCATCCATAACATTCATTTTGATTCCCATTTTTGCGCCCATTTTATCCATAAAGCTTTCTTCATCAATTGAAATGTCATGTTTGTTTAATATCTCTTTAGTTTCTTTAAAGTAGTATTGGTATTCTTTTAAGATATCTTCAGCTAAGCCTTTGATATTATTATCTTTTTCTTTCAAATCCTTTAAAAGATTTTCGATTGAATAAGAAGCCATTCCTGCATCTTGATTAATATGTTTTAAAAGTTCAAATCTTTCTTCATCTTTATCTGCCATTTTATCTCTCTCTTTCAATATTATTATGAATTATAAATCAAAAGTTATGCAAAATAATTATATAAATGTTTTTGTTTAATAAGAATTTATAAAATATTTATAAGCAATTATTACACTTAAAATCCTTTATTATATTTCCTATTTACAAAGTAAATGAAAGTGATATAATAAAAGTCAAATATCTTGAAATGAGGAATATGTGTGATAATTAAGTATAATGAAAATGCTCCAAAGTCATATGGTCCTAGATATAATGGTAGCTGGTGGATTTATGATGGAATTTATATAACTCCACAAGGTTATTTATTTGATGTAGAGGGTTATTCACGAGTAGCCCATTGTTATGGATTTGTTATACCTTTTTTTAGGGCATATTTATATCCACATGAATGCGGAAATAGTTTTATGTGGTTTAATAAAGAACATATACTTGAGGATTTGATGAATCTAGAGAAAATTTTAACTACTAGATATTTTTTTGAAAATCAAAATGCGGTTAAGATGCGACTTGCTTTAACTAGGTATTTCATTAATTGCTATAAAAGTAGTTTAACAGTTTTAAAACAAAATAGTTGGAATGATTATTATTCTGATTTAAGTAGGGTTATTGGACAGTCAACAGATAATCAAGTTCATAATGGTAGATATTTATTATTAAAAGAAATTCTTGTTCAAGCATGTAATTATGATTCTATTGAAAGTCAGTTACCTAAGACAATTACAACATCTAAATTTAATGTTAATGAAGCTTTTTATGACTGGCTATTAATGGACTATACAGTATGCCAAATACCAAAGAAAATATATAGTGAAGATGAAGAAAAATATGTTGACTGGGAACAACCAGATTTTCTTAAAACAGATAAAGAGTTACGATTAGGTGAAGAAATACAGGCTATAAAGAAGCTTGTTCCTTTAAATCAAAGAAATAGGTATTTTAGAGGAAATTATAACAAAGAAGATTACAATTTTTATTATTAAGTTAGATTATAAAAAATATCTTAATTGTATAATAAATATTTGCAAGATAAAGTTCCTAAAAAATAGGGGCTTTTATTTTGTAATTATAAAGAAATATATCACATAATATTTAAATGGGAGGTATGTATGTATAATAATTGTAATCAATCATTTAATCCAAGAATAGTGACAGACTTTGGACCAAATCCTTTTATTGTTGACATAAATAAAGCTACAATAAATAATGATACATTTCGTACGGCACTTTGGACAGGTACTCATTTACAGCTTACTTTAATGAGTATTCCAGTAGGTGGGGATATAGGACTAGAAATGCATCCACATGTTGATCAGTTCCTACGTATAGAAGAAGGTCAAGGTTTAGCACAAATGGGTAATAGTAAAGATAATCTATATATAAGTCAGCCTGTATATGATGATACAGCAATATTTATTCCTGCTAATACATGGCATAATTTAATTAATACAGGTAAAACGCCACTTAAATTATATTCTATCTATGCACCACCAAATCATCCGTGGGGTACAATTCACCAAACAAAAGCTATTGCTGAAATGACTGAAGGACACCACGATTAATAATATAAAATAAAAAGATAGCGCACGCTATCTTTTACTATTTAACTAAATAAGTTTTATCATCTTTAAATTCTATAATTCTTTTTTTATATAGACCACCAAGAGCTCTTTTAAATGATGCTTTACTCATATTAAAAGTACTTTCAATTTTTTCAACACTTGTTTTAGCAGTAATATTCATTACGCCATCATTATCATTAAGATATTCTAAAATAATATCTGCATCTTCTTGCATTAAAGGAACTTTTGAACTAAGTAGAGTACCATTATAATTATTATTATCACAAACATTATTAATAGTAACTACTGCTTCTTCACCAATACGGTAGTCTCTTCTTCTATGTTTATAATAAACAAAGATATTATGACCTTCTAAAGTAATTAAATTTACGCCTTCACTACCATTTTTTAAAACAATAGCATTAACTTTATCAAATTTATTTAATTTATTTGCCGGTTTAAACATACCTTTAGCTTCTTCTGGTGTTATTAATTTCGCAATAAGTTGTGTTGGAGTAGCTTTTAACTTACAAAGAACAGTATCACCTATAATAGGCCATAATTCTTCATCAAGTGGTAAGTCATCACATGATACAAGTGGATCTTTAAGAACATTATTATCTATAAAGATACCTAATCCTTTTATAACATTAGTAACTTTAACAAAACCTGGATGTTCTACCATGATAACTGGTGTATTATAGCTTGCTACTAATCTTTTTTTAGAATCTAATAATATAAAAACATCAACTGTTTCACCAATTTCAAATTCTTTAGTTGTTTGATTAAAAGGAAGTAAAACTTCATTATCAAACTTGTTTTTAAGTGTATATCCAATATCACTTTTATATTTAACTTCTAATGTGTTAATTTCGCCAATTTTAAAATTCATATTCATTTCTCATTTCTTTCACAGTAATTATATAGGAAATTTAATATTTTAGCAATTAAATCTAGATAAAAATCAAATAAAATGAATTACTAACTTATTAATATTTTGTAAAATATGATTGTCTTTTATATATTTTTGATATAATTAGTAATGGAGGTAGCTTATGAAAAATAAAAAGATAATAAATATATTAGTTGGGGTTATTATTTTATTTACAATTGTTGTATCATTAGTTGGAATAATAACAAGTAAAGGTGGACATAGTTATGAATATGTTTCTATCAATAATGAAACTGTTGAAATCTATGGAAGTGGAATATATAAAAATGATTCAGTTTCTGTTGTAGCACAGGGATTAGCACAAGATTTTGTATCATTAATAATTGGTATTCCATTACTAGCATATGCTTTACTAACTTTTAATAAAGGGAGTATAAAAGGTAAACTATTACTTAGTGGTATTCTTGGATACTTTTTATATACTTATATGTCATATAGTTTTTTATGGAATTATAATTCACTATTTTTACTATATGTAGCGATTATGTCACTTAGCTCTTTTGCATTAATATTAACAATAATGAATATTAATATTTCAAATTTGAAAAATCAGTTTAACGATAAATTACCACATGTATTTATTGGTAGTACTCAAATATTTATTGGTATAGTTATAGGCTTGATGTGGCTTGCCAAAATAGTACCAAGCATTACTAATAATGTTATTCCAGAAGGTCTTGAACACTATACAACTTTAACTATCCAAGCTATGGATTTAGGGTTTATAATGCCACTTGCGATATTATCAGGGATATTATTAATTAAAAGAAATAACTTCGGATATTTATTATCAAGTATTATGATTATAAAAGGTTCAGCATTATTAATTTCTATTACTGCTATGATAATTGGTCAAATGATTGCTGATGTTGATGTTAACTATGTAGTTATAAGTGTTTTCTGTTTATTTGATTTACTAATGATATCGCCACTTATATTGTTAATAAAAAATATTAAAAAATAAGAGGTTATGAAAATATATAGATTAATATAACTGAAGATAAAGAAACTGAATACAAAAAAGATTTTAAGAAAATCTACACGAGATAAAGAAAGTGTAGATTTTTATTATGCTAAAATATATAATTTTGTTTACTCTATGGTTTATTTATGCTAATATATTACACATTTAGGAGGTTCTTATGGATTTAAATAGTAAAGATATTAAGGAATTTGAAGATAAGGATATGTGCTCTAAATGTGGCGGAATGTGCTGTAAGAATTCTGGTTGTAATTATCTTCCTAACGATTTTTCAAATATGAATTTCGATTATTTAAAAAGTAGATTAGATGAAGAAAATATATCAATTACAGCGATATTTAATTTCTTTTGTAATAATAAAAAAGAAGTAGTTAGTGCAAACCCAATCTTACACTTAAGAGTTAGAAATGTTGGTAAAGGTATAATTGATCTATTTTCCAAAAAAACTTCTTGCTCTGTATTAACTGAAACTGGTTGCCCATACACTCTTGAAAAAAGACCAAGCGGGGGGGTATATTTAGTGCCAAAAACTACTGGATGTATAAATATTTATCCTGAAAAAAATCAAATAGAGGACTGGACTAAACATCAAAAAGTTTTACAAAAGTTAGTTAGATATTATTCTAATAATTCGGTAGAAGAACAAGTTAAACAAGAAATAATAAATACAACAGCTGATATGTATTTAGAACTAAAAGTATTAAATGGTAATGTTAATAAAGCTTCACAAGAAATTAGAAATATTTTAATTACACTTAATTACTTATCATCTTTATATAAAAAAGAGATTGAAATAGGACAAAAAACAGGCGAAGAAAACTATAAAAAGAT
>JAEWBI010000056.1 GCA_023391185.1 Bacillota bacterium
AAGATGGTGATAATAATTTTGAGGTTAGTCAATCTTGTGATAATGACATTTGTTTTAGATCTATAAATCCAAATTTGGAATTTAATTTTAATTTTAAATCAAGGGAGATTGCTGAATGGAAATCTTATGAATTATTTATGAGTTTAATGAAAGAAATGATAGGCGACTATGTTTTAGAAGAGACGTCTAGTGCAAATTTTCTACCAGAAGATTTCATTGATTTAGAAAACAAAACGATTATTTGGTATTCTGATAGTGGTATAGATAATGTTTTAAAAATGAAGTATTGTGATGATAAAATGATTATATCTCTTATAAAAGATCCAAATAATTCAAAAACTAATAATACTTATGTTAGGGTAAGAACAAGTGGTTCTAGTTACTCATACTATTATAAATATTTCTTAAAGTTTTATAAAGAACTACTTGAACTAATGAATATGCTTTATCCACCAACTAAATTAGAAACAAAAACGGATACAAGTAATATTCCAGTTTCGACTGATTTAAGTGCTAGAAAAGTAAAAGAATTACAAATGGGAAAGAAGTTTAATATATTTAATAGAAATAAATAAAGAATTTATACTATGAAAAAGGCTATACACAGAGTATATAGCTCTTTTATTTTATATTCATTCCTATCTCTTTAGCATATTTGCTTATTACACTAAAATCACATTTTACTTCTTTTAGTCCATCAATTAGATAAGAGCATTTTTTGTCATCAATTTTTAATATTGCGAAGAAACTATCTTCTGGCAAGTTATATTCTTTTTTGAATTTTTCAAATACTTCATTTCTTAGAAATGCACAGCAATACATTATATTATCTCCTTTCATAAACACATATTATCACATCAATTAGTTATACTCAAATGTCACAAATAGTTAATTTTAGTACTATTTTTAACTATTTTTTTTATTTTGTATATAAATAACGAATATTGGTTATGATAAATTTACAGATAATTAAATTTTGTATATTTATATATATTTATTGTTTTTTATATGTTAAAATTATAAAGTAGGTGATTAGATGAGAATTGGCATTGATATGGATGACACAATAACTAACTCGTATGATTTAATTATTGAGTTATTGGGAAAAATTTATAATAAAGACTGTAATAAAATAAAAGAAGCAGGAACAAATTACTATGAAATTATGGATGATGAAGAAAATTTTCCTAATTATAAGGAATTTGCATATAAAAACTTTGAAACATTACTTCCAAAGGCTAGTTTAAAAACGGGTGCCAGAGAAGTCATAAACAAGCTTCATGATGAAGGTCATGAAATAGTTATAATAACAGCTAGAAATAATAAAGAATACTTAAATCCTTATGTTACTACATATATGTATTTAGTTAAAAATGACATATTATTTGATAAAATATGTGTAAATATAGAAGACAAGGGAACTTTTTGTAGAATGCAAAATATAGATATATTTATAGACGATAGTGTAATAAATTGTAAGTCAACTATAGATAATGGGATAAATACTTTACTTTTTGATAATTCTTTTAATAGAAACAATACTAGTATGAGAAGAGTACTTAACTGGGATGAAGTTTATAAAATAATAAGTGATATAAATAGTAATAAAAAAGAGTAATTTTTAATTACTCTTTTATTATACTTGTAATATTTTTTCCACTCATCATATGTTTATAAAAACTAGCACAGTCTAAGTGCATTTCTGGTTTGGAATAATTAATTATGAATAGAGAATCTATATTACAGATACCTTTTAATTCATCAGTGATAAATTTTTCTTTAACTTGTATTAACAAACTTTTTAAATCATTAAATTCATGCATTCCTTTATATTTATCCCAAGCGTGTTCAAACCAATAATACTTATTATTATCTTCATAAACAAGAAAGGTATGATTAGGCATCTTCTTTTTATCTATATACATAATAACATATGAATTACATTTTAAATTTGTTTTGCTAAAATAATAGCGTTCTAGTTCTACTTGATCCCATCATACGCCAATTTTAGAATCAATTAATTCTTCAGGATTCTGTAACATATAAATCTCACTAAATAGAGCAGGTTCTAATTTAATATGTTGCTTTTTATTTTTATCAACCCAGCCATATTTAATAGTGCTTAATTTCTCATATATATAATTTGCAGTCATAATTATAATCTTTTATTATATTCTAAATTATATAAGAAATTAACGAATAATCCAATAAAAATACCACCGACTACTGAAATAGAACATACAACTAATGCACTATCAAAAGTAAAACTAAATAAAACCATAAGTCCTATTAGATAACCAAATACTGCACCTAAAGCAATTCCTCGTCTAACTGACATTTTTCTAGTTTTAAACATATGAAGACCTCCTTATATTATACTATTGTATTAATTATAGCATAATTATAAAAAAAGTAACATGTTAATTTATGTCACTTTTCCCGTTTATTACATCAATACTATATTTTATAAATAAAATTGTAAATACGGGATTTAATTTATTAATAAACTCTTTATAAATATTTTTCATTTCTTCAATACGTAAATAGTATTTATCAGTATTATTTTTTTCCTTTATAACGCTTTGACTTTTCTTTTTATAACTGTTCAAACTTTTTTTGAAACTTTTTTCTTTTTTTTCAATTTCTTTCCTTAGCTTATTTTTATTATTTAATATTTGAAGATGTGATTTATCTAATATATTAAATAAATGATTATAAGCGTAAAAGACTACATCTAAATTTATTATTTCGTTTTTATACAACATTTCATTTTCAAAATTAATAGTTTTTGTATAAGTTCTATCATCATAAATATAATCATTTACTTTACCGGTATAATCTTTAATGTAGTCGATTAGTTTTTTATCAATATTGCAATTTAATAGTTCCTTAGTAAATGATTCAATTTTTTTTAAATTTATTACATAATTGTATCTGATCATTAACATTTCGTCATCATCAGTATAAATTTCATTTTTATTCATAATAGTATCTATTCTTTTTTGCATTGCATAAAAACATAATGCTATAACAATAAAAGTGACAAGTACTAATACAATTGTTAATATTATTAATTCATCCATTTTTGATACTCCTTTAGCAGACAAATACCATTATATCAAAAAAAAATAATATTAGTGTAAAAATATTTAAAATATAACATAAAATTTTTATTATTTTGTAAATAAAAAAACTAGGCCCTCTAGTTTTTTAATATCCAATTTTAGTTACTAAATTTGCAACTTCCGTTTTATAACTACCATCAATATTTAAATATATTAAAGTATTTTTTCTTCTACTTATATACATATATTTATCATTAGTAGTTAAGGAGTATTCTGAAATTTTTTCATTTGAAGTGCTTATTTCTGTATCTGTTTCAGTTTTTATTTTCTCAAATGTTTTTTTATTTAGTGTAAAAGCATTTTTTGCGGATTCTTCATCTGAGAATATAATGAATTCTATTTGATAATTAGTTTTTTTATTATAAGCTACTGTGGCACTTTTAACATAATTCTCACCAAATTGGTCAGTAGCATCGTATATTTCTAATCCGGAAGCCTCCATTATATTAGTAAATTTACTATTATTTATTGCTTTTCCATTATTATAAATAAAAACTAAATATAAAGTTATTCCTACAATTACGATAGCTATAAATGAACCCAATCGCATTATCAACTTATTTTTTAAATTTATTTTGATACCTAATTCTTTCTTTACTTTCTTTGCCATCTTAACACCAACTATCTATCTTATATTCATTATACATTTAAAAGGGGAAAAAATATAGATGAAAGATAGAAAAAAATGTTATAATAAACTAAAATGTATATATGGAGGTATTTATGAATAAAAGAGAAGACTATTTAAGTTGGGATGAGTATTTTATGGCTCTTGCTAAACTTACTGCTATGCGTAGTAAAGATCCTTCAACGCAAGTTGGCGCTTGTATAGTTGGTAGTGATAATAGAATTTTATCAGTTGGTTATAATGGTACACCAAATGGCTTTAATGATGATGAATTTCCTTGGGATAGAGAAGGAACACCTTTAGAAACAAAATATTTATATGTTTGTCATGCAGAAAGGAATGCCATTTTAAATTTTAGAGGAAGTAGAAGAGAATTAGAAAATTCTAAAATTTATGTGGCTTTATTCCCATGTAATGAGTGTGCCAAAGAAATAATTCAAGCAGGAATAAAAGAAGTTGTTTATATAAGTGATAAATACGCAGAAACAGATGAAGTAAAGGCTGCAAAACGTATGTTTGACCAGTGTGGTGTAGCGTATAATAAAATTAAACCTGAATATCAAAAATCAATAACACTTGATTTAACTAATTAAAGTTCTTTGTTTTAAGAACTTTTTTATTTATGAATAAATTTCTTTATTTTATCTTTATATATTTCTATAAAATTAATAATATATATGGATAAAATTGTATTATTAGTTAGTTTATTTAATTAATATTTTATGTTATACTGTAAATATAATTAAGATAGTATGTGGAGATGAAGTTTATGGTTATTATAAAAAGTAAAATTAATCATATTAAAATAAAAACAGGATTTACATTGGTAGAATTAATGGCTGTTATTATTATAATTGGTGTTGTATTATTAATTGTTATTCCAAATGTTTCTGGCGTTCTTAAAAGGGCAGAACAAAAAACATTTGCGTCTAGTGCCAAGGGTATTATTAGAGCGGCAAATGATTATTTCACTGATGATGGTTTTACTGCAACTGAAGGATCATGTATTGATGCAAATTCTGGTACCATAGATTTTGATAAGGACTATCAAATAACTGGTGGAGAGATATGTTATGTAGAAGGTCAAACATATTTAAAAAGAGTTACCAATGGAAAGTACTGTGCTACAGGTAATTCCAATAATTTAACAGTAAATCTTTGTAGTGATTCTATAACTGTTACATTTCAGGTGGTTGATGCTTTTAATAATTATTTTGGATATGTTAGTGATAACAAAAAGAATATTTTTGTAGCTAATAGTAATGAGTTTGCTATTATTAATGGTTATGGTAGTGGTGACGTTGATTCTGTAGTTATAGAAGCTCAGTCTGGTGAGACTTTAGGAACTTATATTGATAATTATAAAGATGAGGGAGTTGTATCATATAGTTACGAAGGTAATAGTTTTAATAATTTTAAAACGTATTTTGAATTTTGGGATATTAATGACTCAACTTTAGGTAGTTGCAGTAAAATAGTTCCGGCTGTTTGGGATAAACCATTTAATTCAAATACAGTTATTAGTGTAGACACAACTTATAATGTTTTAGCACTGGGTATTGCTTCTTCTGAGTGCTAAGATAAACTTATAAATAGATATTTAAAATCTACTTTTTAGTAGATTTTTTCTTTTATCAAACAAATGTTCATGGTATAATTATATTGGGTGATGATATGGAAAGAATTATATTTCATATAGATGTAAATAATGCTTTTTTATCATGGAGTGCTGTTGATTTACTTAATAATGGGTCTAAGATTGATATTAGAGACACTTATGCCGTTATTGGCGGTGATGAGAAGACTAGAAACGGAATAGTTCTTGCAAAAAGTATGTTAGCTAAGAAGGTAGGTATTGTTACTGCTGAAACTTTATATAGTGCTAGAAAAAAATGTAAATTTTTGCATATATATCCTCCGAATTTTAGTCTATATCAAAAAATGAGTAATAGTTTATTTAAACTACTAAGTGAGTATTCACCAGATATTGAAGTAGCTTCAATAGATGAATGTTATCTTGATTATGGCAAAGTTAAAGGTCTTTATGGTGATCAATTACAGTTTGCCTATGCACTTAAAGAACGTATTAAAAAAGAATTAGGCTTTACTGTTAATATTGGTATTGCTAATAGTAAGTTATGTGCTAAAATGGCTAGTGATTTTTCTAAACCAGATAAAGTTCACACTTTGTATTATAGTGAAGTGAAAGATAAAATGTGGCCCCTTCCGGTAGGAGATTTATTTGGTATTGGCAAACAAACAGTACCTAAATTGCAGGCAATAGGAATAGAAAAAATAGCTGATTTAGCTAACTATGATCCTTTAAGACTATCTAGGTACTTTAAAAATCAGGCCACTAGAATGATTGATATAGCAAATGGTATAGATAATAGTATTGTAGATTCTAGTACTTATATTCCAAAGGGAATTGGTCATGAGTTTACTCTAATTACTGATGTTACTAATAAGGAAGAATTATATAAAGAATTATTCTTACTTTCTGAAATGGTAGGGAAAAGGCTTAGAAAACAAAAACAATATGCTAATGTAATATGTGTTATTTTAAAAGATAACTTTTTCAAAAGAAAGAGTCATCAAAGAAAATTAAAAAATGCTACTAATATTACTAGTGAAATTTATAATATTTCTAAAGAGATATTTGATAGTTTTTATGAAGGACAAGCAGTAAGATTAATAGGAATTAGATTAGATGATTTAACTGATTTCTCGTCTTATCAAACATCATTATTTGATGATATAGAAAAAAGAGATAAAGAAGAAAAGATAGATAAAGTTATAGATGACATAAATAAGAAATTAGGAAAAAATGCAATAAAAAAAGCTAGTCTTGTTAAAAATGATGTTGTAAGAAAGGAAATTTTATAACACTTTCTTTCTAACTCAATAAATGTTATATTAGAAATAGGTGAAAGTTATGAAAAATAATAATTTTTTAAACAAACAACATATTAAAATTATAGGATTTATACTTATCGGGTTAGTATCTATGTTATGTATTTTTCTTTTTACTAGTAAAACATTACGTGAAAATGAAAGTTTAGAAGATTCTTTGAAAGATATGGCTACTGATTTTTATGAAAACTTTTATTATGATCAGGTAAAACAGATTAGTAAAGAAGAGGACTATTTATCAAAATTCGAAACAATTGGTATTAAGATTAGTTTAGAAAATCTTAAAGAGTTTGATAATGGTAAATACATTTCAAAAATAGACAAATTTGTGAATTCAAAAACAAAAGTTTCTTGTAATAAATATAATACAGTCGCAATTATTTATCCTATAAAACCATATGGCAAAAATGATTATGAAATAGAAGTTAATTTAGAATGTGAAGCTGGTAGTAGTGTAAACTAAAAAAGATTATTTTTTTAAAAATAATCTTTTTTCGTTAATTAATTCATTTAATTTATTTAATGCACTTATATATTCCTTTACAGTGAACCCATCGTCAAAACTTGTTTTAATATATCTATCAATAAATTCTTTTGGGTCACAGCCATCATCTATAATTATAAATGGATGTTCTAAAGAATAATTATTTTCTAAAAGCCATGCTCTTACTTCATCACCAACACCTGTATTTAAAACAGGAACGTCACCCAAAATATTTATTCTATTATCAAGTCCAGAGTTTAATAAAACTTTTGCAGTTGTGAAGTTTTTATCCATGTTTTTATGGTTACGCCATGAACTAGTAACAACTATATCAGCATTTGTTTCAAGGCATAATTTGTTTAAAAGATTGATGGCTTCTACATTGTTAACCATCATATCTTCCTCATGATAAATGTCACCGCAAAGTTCACCATTTTTGTGATAATAAAACCTAGTATTTATTACTCCATCAAAATCTAAAAAAATTATTGGGTTAGAGTTCATATTAATCACCTGGAACTATTATAAAGCAAGTGTTAAATAAATTCAACATATTGTTCTCAAATAGTAAATTTATGATACAATGATATAGTAAATGGAGGATGCTATGAATACAGATATTATAAAAGAAATTAGTAATGATTTAAAAATAAAAGCTAGTCAGGTTGAAGCAGTACTAAAGCTTTTAGAAGATGGTAACACTATACCTTTTATTGCTAGATATCGTAAAGAGGCTACAGGTGCTTTAGATGAAGAGCAAATTAGAAGTATTAATGAGGTATATGAATATCAAGTTAATTTATTAAAAAGAAAAGAAGATGTTATTAGACTTATTGAAGAGAAAGGTTTAATGACTGATGAATTAAAAGAAAAGATCATGAGTTCTATTAAACTTGTAGAAGTAGAAGATTTATATAGGCCATATAAAGAAAAGAAGAAGACTAAAGCTACAGAAGCTATAAAAAATGGTTTAGAACCTTTAGCTAATTTGATTTTAGGATTTCCAACTATTGGAAACATTGATTCGTTAGTTAGTAAATTCATTAATGAAAGTGTTAAAACAAAAGAAGAAGCATTATTAGGAGCAAGTTATATTATTGCTGAAAATATAAGTGATAATGCTGCATATCGTAAGTGGATCAGAAGTTATACTTATAGAAATGGTGTAATAGTATGTAAACTTAAAAAAGATGCTAAAGATGAAAAGAAAACATATGAAATGTACTATGACTATAGTGAAAAAGTTAATGAAATAAAGAGTCATAGAATTCTTGCTATAAATAGAGCTGAAAATGAAAAAGTTATTACAGCTAGTATAAAAGTGAATGACGATGAAGTTATTAGTTATTTAGAAAGTAAAATAATAATTCATGAAAATAGTTTTGTAACTGGCATAGTAAAAGAATCTATTAAAGATTCTTATAAGAGATTAATTAGTCCTTCAATTGAAAGAGAAATAAGAAGTGATTTAACTGAAAAAGCAGAAGAAGCTGCTATAGATAATTTTAGTAAAAATCTAGAAAGTTTATTATTACAACCACCGATGAAAGATAAAATGGTACTAGGCTTTGATCCTGCTTTTAGAACTGGTTGTAAGCTTGCGGTTATTGATTATACTGGTAAAAGAATTGCTATTGAAAAAATATATCCACATGAACCAGTTAATAAATATGATGAAGCTAAAAAAATAACAAAAGATTTGATAAATAAATATAAAATTGATATTATTGCTATTGGTAATGGTACAGCATCAAGAGAAAGTGAAGCATTTATAGTAGATGTAATAAAGGAATTAGATAAGAAAACCGAGTATATTATTGTTAGTGAGGCAGGAGCATCAGTATACAGTGCTAGTAAACTAGCTATTGAAGAATTTCCTGATTTACATGTTGAGGAAAGAAGTGCTATTAGCATAGGTAGAAGACTTCAAGATCCGCTTGCTGAACTTGTTAAAATAGATCCAGAAAGTATAGGTGTTGGTTTATATCAGCATGATGTCTCTGATAAAAAGCTATCTGAGAGTCTAGATTTTGTGGTATCAAAAGCTGTTAATAGTGTTGGTGTTAATATTAATACAGCTTCATCATCATTATTAAAATATGTTTCAGGCATTACTAAAAAAAATATTGATAAAATAATTGAATATAGAGATTTGAAAGGTAAAATTAAATCTCGTGAAGAAATTAAAAAACAAAAACTAATGAGTGATAAAGTTTATGAACAAGCAATAGGTTTCTTAAGAATAGTAGATGGTGATAATGTTCTTGATGTTACTGGTATACATCCAGAAAGCTATAAGATAACTAAGAAACTTTTAGAGCAATTAGGAATGACTACTAATGATATTGGTTCAAAAGATTTAATTGATAAATTAAATGTAGTAAATATAAGTGAAATGGCTAGTGTTCTAGCTACAGATATATATACTTTAGAAGATATAATTAAGTCTTTACAAAAACCAAATAGAGATCCTCGTGATGAAATGCCAAAACCACTTTTAAAAAGTGATGTTCTTCATATTGAGGATTTAAAAAATGGTATGAAGTTACAAGGAACAGTTAGAAATGTAGTTGACTTTGGAGTGTTTATTGATATTGGACTACATAATGATGGGTTAGCCCATATATCAAAACTTACTAATAGATATATTAAGCACCCTAGTGATGTAGTAAGTGTTGGAGATATAGTTGACTGCTATGTTATTGATATAAATATCGAAAAAGAAAAGGTAGCATTGTCATTAATGGATCCAGATAAGAATAATGTTTAGATGGAGGAAAAAAAATGTTAGAACTAAAGAAAATAAGTAAAAGTTATAAAACTGGTGATTTTATTCAGCATGCATTAAAAAGTGTTGATTTAAAATTCAGAGAAAATGAGTTTGTAGCTATTTTAGGACCATCTGGTTCAGGAAAAACTACTTTACTTAATATAATAGGTGGTCTTGATAAATATGATTCAGGAGACCTAATAATTAATAATAAATCAACAAAGAAATTCAAGAAAAAAGAATGGGACGCTTACCGTAACAATTGTATTGGGTTCATTTTTCAAAGTTATAATTTAATAACTCATATTAGTGTACTTGATAATGTTGAAATGGGAATGACACTAAGCGGTATTAGTCGTCGCAGAAGAAAGGCAAAAGCTTTAGAACTACTTGATAAAGTTGGTCTAAAGGATCATGCTCATAAAAGACCAAATCAGTTATCTGGTGGTCAAATGCAAAGAGTAGCTATTGCTAGAGCTTTAGCTAATAACCCAAGTATTATTTTAGCTGATGAGCCAACTGGTGCACTTGATTCAAAAACAAGTATTCAAATAATGGAACTTATTAAGGAAATATCTAAAGATAAATTAGTTATAATGGTAACTCATAATCCTGATCTTGCTAATGATTATGCCAATCGTATAGTAGAGTTTAAAGATGGTGAACTTACAAACGATTCTAATCCTATTCAAGATAGTGAAAATAACAAATCGCATTTTAATATTAGAAAGACTAAAATGAGTTTCTTAACTGCTCTTAATTTATCATTTAATAATATTAAAACTAAAAAAGGTAGAACATTCCTTACTTCATTTGCGTCTTCAATTGGTATTATTGGAATTGCTTTAATTTTAGCTTTATCAAACGGATTCCAACTTCAAATAGACAAGTTTGAAAAAGATACTTTAGCTCAAATGCCTATTGTAATTATGCCAGAAGTTACTGTTATGGATGAGGAAGCACAAGAAGAGTTCATGGAACAGTATTCTAGTGGAGAAGAATCATATAGTGATGAAAAAGTGGTTAGTGCTTTAATATCAAACAAAAGCATTACACATAAAAATAAAATTGATATGAACTTTATGAACTATTTAGAAAATGTTAATAGTTCCTATATCGGTGGATTAACTTATTTTAGAACAACTAATTTAAACTTGCTTATTAAAGGTCAAAAAGATAAAATTATTGGTCTAAATTCAAGATTATTATTTGCGCTTCCTGAATCAACAAGTGGAAAAGAAGATTCAGTTATTACTGATAATTTTGAAGTTATATACGGAAAAATTAGTGAAGAATATAATGAGTTAGTTTTACTTATTAATGCTAATAATAAATTAGATATGGATACTTTAGAAGCTCTTGGTTATGATAAAGATGCAGAAGTATCATTTGATGAATTATTAGGTAAAGAAATAAAAGTAGTATTAAATGATAATTATTATAATGATAATAATGGTATCTTTTCTATTGTTAATGATTTTGAAGATGTTTATAATAATAAAAATAATATAACATTAAAAATAACAGGTATTATAAGAGGAAAAAAAGATAACAAATTTGCTCAGTTTAGTGGTACAGGACTTTGTTATAAAGAAGCATTAATGGAAAATGTTATGGAAATTAATTCTAATTCAAAAATTGTTAATGCTCAAAAAAATGCAAACTATAATATATTAACAGGTCAAAAATTTGATTTAACTACTGAACAAGGATTAGCTTTAAAAGACCAGACTCTAGCTTATCTAGGAGCAGAAAGCGCTCCATTAAATATCCAAATTTTTCCTAGAGATTTTGAATCTAAAGATAATTTATTAGATTATTTAGATGATTATAATGATAATAAAAGTGAAGAAGATAAAATTATTTATACTGATTATGCAGAAACAATAACTTCACTTTCTGGAAATATAATGGATGCAATAACAATTGTACTTATTGCTTTCTCAGCTATAAGCTTAATTGTATCTTCAATAATGATAGGTATAATAATGTATATTAGTGTACTTGAAAGAACAAAAGAAATAGGTATATTAAAAGCATTAGGAGCTAGAAATAAAGATATTACTAGAGTATTTAATGCAGAGACATTTATTATAGGTTTATTCTCAGGATTATTAGGTTTAGGAATTGCGGAATTATTATGTATTCCAGCTAATGCTCTAATAAAACAATTGACTGATTTAGAAAATGTCGCACAACTTAATATAGTTCATGCATTAGTACTTCTATTAGTAAGTATTACATTAACATTAATTGGTGGATTTATACCAGCTAAAATAGCTAGTAAGAAAGATCCAGTTGAAGCATTAAGAACAGAATAACAGGAAACAAATGTAAAGAAACAAACATTTGTTTTCTTTTTTTGTATTTTTTGTTATAATTAAGTTAGGTGATAAGGTATGACAATGAAAGAAGCAAAAATTCTTATAAAATAGATTCTATGAAATATAATATTAAACATTGTGAAATTTTTGAAAATTGGATTAATAATAGTCAATATTTTAAATTAATTTAATTAAAGGATTATTAAGGAGGGGAAATAATGAAGAAAGTTGTAATATCAGGAAGTACTAAACTACTTACAGAAGTCGCATACTGGAAAAATAAATTTGAAGAAAAAGGATATGAAGTAATTAATTATCCACATGTAAACGAAGATACTGATTATGATGAGCAGTATAAGAAATTTTATGCCGATATAGAGCAGTGTGATATTTACTTTCTTATGAATGAACGTAAGGGTAATATTGAAGGTTATATTGGTGCTTCAGTATTTGGTGAACTTACATATGCAGTTATGAACAATGTTGTTCATAATAAAGATATTAAAATTCTTATGCTTGATATGCCTTCAGTAGCGCTTTTCTGTCACGAAGAAATAGTTAGATGGATAGATTTAGGGTGGATACATTTTTATCGTCAGGAGGAGTTATAATATGAATATAAGAAAACAAATAGAAAATTATACTCCTATAAATGAGCAAGAAGAAAATGATAAGAAAATCATACTAACAAGAATATTAAATATGGAAGATGATGTTCTAACAAGAGAAAACGAGATAGCGCATTTTACATGTTCATCTTGGATTACAAATAAGGAAAGAAATAAAGTTCTTATGATTTATCATAATATATATGATTCATGGGCTTGGACTGGTGGACACGCTGACGGAGACGATGATTTTCTTCATGTTGCATTAAAAAAAGCAAATGAAGAAACTGGTTTGAAAAGTATTAAGGCCATTTCAGAAGAAATTATATCTATTGAAATTGTTACAGTTAATCCACATATGAAAAGAGGAAAATTTGTATCTTCACACCTTCATGTTAATGTTACTTTTTTACTTGAAGCTGATGAAAAAGAAACACTACTTATTAAAGAAGACGAAAATAGTAATATTGGGTGGTTTACTTTAAATCAGGCAATTGAGGCTTCAACCGAACCAGATATGAGAATAATCTATAAAAAATTGAATGACAAATTAAAAAAGTATTCTAATTAAGAATACTTTTTATGTTATACTAATATAGTAGGTGAGTATATGACGTATTTACAAATTTTATTAGTTTTATCAATATTACCAATTTGGGTGGTAGGTTATATAATATATAGAAACGATAAAGTTGAAAAGGAATCTTTTGGTTTATTAAGTAAGCTATTCTTTGGCGGAATAAGTGCGGTTGTTATGACTTTAATTATTACAATAATAATCAATATATTTATTCCAGTTTTTGATAACACAGAGTCATTAAATTTAATAGAGTTGATACCATATTGTTTTATAGTAATTGGATTAGTAGAAGAAGGTAGTAAATGGGTAATGCTTAGAGGTATTACTTGGAAAAATAAAGAATTTAATTATATTTATGATGCTATTGTATATGCTGTATTTGTTTCACTAGGATTTGCAGCTTTAGAAAACATATTGTATGTATTAAGTGGGGGAATTACAACAGCTATAACAAGATCTATTTTCTCAATACCTGGGCATACCTTTTTTGGTGTTTTTATGGGCTATTATTATGGCTTAGCAAAACAAGCGGAGATAAATGGCAACATGAAATTAAAACAAAAAAACATGATTTTAAGTATTGTTATGCCAACTTTATTACATGGTATTTTTGATTATTGTTTGTTTTCTCTTGAACCATTATTATTAATTTTATATTTTGTTTTTATTATATTTTTATATGTTAAAGGGTTTAAAAAATTTAAACAACTAAAAAATATTCAAATAAGTTTTTTACGTGGAATACCTATTAAAAAGTATTTTTGTCCTAATTGTGGTACTGAAATAACTTCTAATTATTGTTATAATTGTGGATATAAAAAACAAATTTAACTAATATTAAAAGTATGATATAATATTACATACGGAGTATAGAAAGAAGGATTAATATGGGCGGATTTTATGAATTAATGTATGGTGATATTTTTACTTGGGGACTTGCAATAGTGGGTTTAATTATTGTAGTTTGGGCTCAAGCAAAAGTTAATTCAGCATACGGTAAATATAAAAAAGTTAAAATAAATAAAGAGATTGATGGAAGAGAAGCAGCAAGATTAATACTGGAAAAAAACAATCTAGATATATATGTTGTGGAAACACCAGGTGAACTTACTGATCATTATGATCCAGCAAGAAAGGTAGTAAAGCTATCACCATCTATATTTAGAGAAAACACAGTGGCAGCAGTAGCTGTAGCGGCTCATGAATGTGGTCATGCACTTCAAGATAAAGAAGGATATGTCTTCATGCGTATAAGAGCATCACTAGTTCCAGTAGTAAACTTTATAAGTTATGCAGGTTATATTGCTATGTTTATATCAATTTTTGCAGGAGTTTTACAATATTTCATGATAGGAATTATTATGGTTGCTGCTACTTTAGTATTTCAGTTTATTACTCTTCCAGAGGAACTTGATGCCTCAAAAAGAGCATTATTACAGTTACAAGAATTAAACATTGTATCTAAAGAAGAATTACCAAAAGCAAAACAAGTACTTGATGCAGCCGCAATGACTTATATTGCTGGAACTATATCATCATTTTTACAACTTATTAGGTTAATACTTTTATTTAACCGAAATAGAGATTAAGAACTGTTACAACGGTTCTTTTTATGTGAAATTTTTTTAGAAGGTGATATAATGATGAAATTAAAAATACAACTATTATGATGTTTTGATTATATAAAAAATGGTACTAAGAGAATAGAGGTAAGATTAAATGATAAGAAGAGAGATTCAATAAGAATAGTGGATAATATAAGATTAATAAAAGAATAAAAATGAAATAAGGATTAATAGTTAGAGTTATAGGTCTGCTTAAATATTCAAATTATAATAGATTATTCAAAAATATAAAAAAACTTCAGTAATGTTGATATAATATTAAGTATATGGAGGTAATGTTAAATGTTCGATGTTTCTAAAGAAGAAATAAAATCATTAAATGATTCAGATTTAAGAATTCTAGTTGGATTATTATGTGAAGCAGAATTATATTCATTTAATAATAAAACGTCTAATGTAATGTATGGAGGAAATCAAGATGAGCCTGATAATGGGATAGATGTATTAGTAAAAGCAAGTAAAATCGGGAATAATGAAGAATTTTTTTTAAAGAATAATACGATATTTCAAGTTAAAAAACCTTCTATGCCATCTAGTAAGATTAAAGATGAAATGTTAGACAGTACAAAAAAAATAAGAGCTTGCATAGTTAATTTAAATTTATCTGGCGGAACATACATTATTGTTTCAAGCAAGGACGATTTAACACAACCTAGATATGAAAAAAGAATAAAAACAATGAATGAATTACTATCTAAGGAAAAACTAAATAACGTTGTTGTGGATTTTTATGATTGTGGAAGATTAGCATCGTGGATAAGAAATTATCCATCACTGATATGCTGGGTTAAGGATAAAGTTGGTTTAACAACAAATGGATGGGTATCATATTGTAACTGGTCTTCAAGAAACACAAAAGAAAAAACTTTTTTATACGATGAAAATTCGACAATTTATAAAAATGATTTTAGTAATGATAGTAAAATAAAAATAGAAGATGGAATTAATGAAATAAGAATATTACTATCTAAAGAGCGTAATTCTATACGACTTGCTGGTTTATCAGGAGTAGGTAAAACTAGATTTGCACAAGTATTATTTGATTCAAAAATCGGAAAAAAAGCATTAAACAAGGAAATCGTAATTTATGGAGATATTAGTGATAATTTAAAACCCGATCCTATTACTTTTATACAACAATTACAAAAATTGAATAAAAAGATAATTTTAATAGTTGACAACTGTGAACCAAGTATGCATAATAAATTAACAAAAATTTGCCAATATGAAAACAGTTTAATTAGTCTATTAACTATAGAATATGAGGTCAAAGAAGATGACAATATTGATTCAAATAATTACTATTTGTCCAGTACTTCTTCTAAAATTTTAAAATCTATGCTTAAAAGAGATTATGCAAATATTTCAGATATTAACATTGATACTATAGTAAATTGTTCTGATGGTAATTTTAGGATTGCTATATATTTATCAAAGACAATAGAAAATGAAAAAAATATTGGTGTATTAAATTATAATGATTTGTTCTCAAGATTATTTTATCAAGGGGGAGTCATAGATAATGAATTACTAAAAGTTGGTGAAGCATGCTCTATATTTTATTCATTTAATTGTAATTATGATGAAGAAAACGAAGAGAATGAATTAAATATCATTTCAAGATTAACTGGAATTGATCCCCTTACTATATATAGGAGTGTTTCAGATTTGACAAAAAGACAAATTATTCAAAAAAGAGGAGACATGCGCGCATTATTACCACCCGCATTAGCAAATAAATTAGCAATTGATTTTCTTCGAAAATATCCTATTGATAACCTATTAATATTTATTAATAAAAATGAAAGGTTATCGTTATCATTTTTTAGAAGAATTAAATTTCTCCATACTTCAGATGAGGCGCAAAAAATCGGAAAAATGTATGTCTCACAAATAAAAAGCGATAATATTTTAGATTTAGATAAGCAGACAATTGAAAAAATCAGATGCATTTCAATTATTAATCCTTTATTAGTTTTAGAGAAAATTGAAAGTATTGAAGATATTTCATTCTTTTCTAGAGACAATGATAATTTTAATGATTGGATATTTATACTTTGTATTATTGCCTATAATAAAGAATTATTTAAGAGAGCAGTAAAAATAATAACTAAATTTGCACTAACTGAGAAAGAAAATGAGAACTACAATTCTATAAAACATACATTAAATGGCTTTTTTCACATTTATCTATCTTTTACTCTTGCTCCAGTTGAATATAGATTAGAAATAGTAAATGAATTAATTAAATCAATACATAAGTCAAAAGTTGATCTTGGATTTAAATTACTTGAAGAGATGCTATTAACAGGTGATTTTACTGGTGTAGTAATTTCTGATTGTGGTTCTCAATTAAGAGATTATGGTATTGAACCAATTCCAAAAGAATGGTATGGGTGTATTATTGAATATTGTGAAAATAATCTTAAAGAAGAAAATACTTATGAAAATTTTAAATCAATATTGATAAAATATTTTAAAGAGCTTGCATCAATTGGGTTTTATAATGAATTAGAAAAAATAGTGATTAATAACATTGATAGAGGATCTTGGAAATCTTTGTGGCTTTCATTACTATCAATTAAACATTTTGATTCTGATAAAATATCTGAACCATTAATGAAAAAAATTGATAACTTAATACAAAAAGTAAGACCAACATCTTTAGAAGATAAAACTGATGTTTATTTAGGAACTAATAAAAACATATATTATGATTTAGATGATACAACTGATGATTTTGAAAGTGCTGATGAACTGATATATGAGTTAGGTAAAGAATTAGGCCGAAATGATGACAAAATATTTAAATGTTTATCTTTGTTAAGCAATTATAGATTATCTAGATTAGATAAGTTGGCAACTGGAATTATGGATACTTACGGGGATTATAATAAATTGATATATAATACACTTGATTTATATAATCAAGAAAATAATAATGCCATAAAAATTTTAGTTACAAATTTCGTTAATATTTATCATACTAAATCTATAAAAGACTGTGCAGACTTCTTAGAAGATGTTATAAAGAATAAAAAATATTGTATATTTTATACATTATTACAACTATCATATAATTTAGATCTGAATGACGTTAAAAGAATTAAAGAACAAATCTCGTTTGGTATTTGCAACAAAGAAGATATGCGTAAATTGGAGTTTTATATATCAAAGTTGGATGAAAACTCATTTCTTGATTTAATTAATTATCTAGGTAAATATGAATTCCAAATAGAATTGATAATAGAATCGTTATATCATTACAGTAAAAATAATAATGTAAGTGATGAGTTTAAGAACGTCTCACGAAAGTATATATCAAATATTGATTTTGAATTTTTAAAAAAGAACAATAATATTTATAATTATATTGCTTCAAAACTAACTGAAATATCTTTTGATAATCAAAAAGGCGTTGAGGAAGCAAATATTATATTTAATAAGGTAAATTCGCTATTAGAAGATAAATATATTTCGTTTTATGATTTAGAAAAAATATTAGTTCCATTAATACAAAAATATTCAAAAAATTTCCTTGATATTTTTGTTGATTATAATGGAGAACCATCTTTCTTAAAAAAAGAATTTATTAAAAAACATTTTAATGAAAAGAATGTACTCACATATATTGATGATAACGTAATTATAGAATGGTTAAAAGATAATAATAAAATTGAAGAAATATCTTATATAATAGAACCTATTTATTATGAAGCAGAAAAAGAGTGTTATTACTGGACTGATTTGGGGAATTATTTAATTAATAGATATTATGAAAATGAAGTAATCATAAAAAATGTTTTATATAATATTTTTCCTAATAGTTGGAGCAATGAATATTCAACAGTATTAAAGAAAAGAGTAAATCTATATAACGAATTAAAAAATTCAGATAATCCAAGAATAAGTGAAATTGGCGAGAAAAAGTGTAAAGAAATTGAAGATTATATTAAATATCATTTACAAAAAGAGAAAGAAGAAAATGAAAAAAGATTTAACACTTTTGAATAGAAGTTTTGAATTTTTGAAAAAAATATTACATTTATTAAATGTTTATATGATAAAGAAGCAAATAGTAAATCTAAAAATATAACAAAAAATCTTTAAACTATTTGACATATAGGAACATTATTTATTGAATAATGTTTTCTTTTTTTGTATAATATAATAAGTATAGTATAGGAGGGTATCATTTCATGACAAAGACTGAAACTGATTCT
>JAEWBI010000018.1 GCA_023391185.1 Bacillota bacterium
TAATGAAATTTTGTGTTTTATCAAGCGGTTCTAAAGGAAATTGTACTTATGTTGAAGTAGGAAATCATAAGTTCTTAATAGATGTAGGTACCAATTTTCTTTATACTTCTACTAAACTGAATGAAATAGGTGTGGATCCAAAGGATATTGAAGCAGTATTTATTACTCATATACATGAAGATCATATTGCAGGTTTAAAAAGATTTATTAAAATAGTTAATCCGCAAGTTTATTTAACAAAAAAAATTTACGATAATTTTCCTATACAATTAGACAAATGGGAATTTCTTGAAAGTAATTTATCTATCGAAAATATAATTATTGATTCAATAAAACTTTCACATGATACACCAGAATGTAAGGGATATATATTTGAATATGAGGGAAAACAATTAGTATACATAACAGATACTGGTTATATTAATGTTAAATACCATCAAAAACTACATAATAAAACGGCATACATTATAGAGAGTAATCATGACGTTGATATGCTTATGAATTCTAAAAGATTTAGACCTTTAAAAATGCGAATCCTTGGTGATGAAGGTCATATATCCAATAAGGATTGCGCATATTATTTATCAAAGTTTGTAGGTGATAATACAAAGCTAATTGTTTTAGCTCATCTTAGTGAAGAGGCCAATACCCCTACTATTGCTTTTGAAACTGTTAAAAAAGAAATAGACAACAAGAAAATTATTATGGCAAAGCAAAATGAAAGAATTGAGCTGATAGAATTATGATAAAAGTTATTTGTGTAGGAAAAATAAAAGAAAAGTTTTATCGTGAGGCAATTTCAGAATACCAAAAGAGATTAACAAGGTATGCAAAAGTAGAAATAATAGAACTTAGTGATTTTGACTTTGATAATAAAGAAATTGTGTTAGAAAAAGAAAAAGAAAGTATTTTAAAAGTTTTAAATGATAAGGATTATATCATAACTTTAGAAATTGAAGGAAAACAAATGACAAGTATTGAATTTTCAAAAAAAATCGAAGGTATCTTTTTAGATAATTCAAATATAACTTTTATCATTGGTGGTTCTTATGGATTGCATAATGATATAAAGAAAAGAAGCACTTTAAGTTTGTCATTTTCCAATTTTACTTTTCCGCATCAACTCTTTAGAATAATTTTATTAGAACAAATATATAGAGCATTTAAAATCCAAAAAAACGAAAGTTATCATAAATAATGAATAAAAATATTAAAACCATCCACTATCTAATAGGAGATGGTTTTTTTGAAATCATTATATATCGTATTATTTGTTTGTTTAGCATATACACTTTTTGGAAGTATGAACCAGGAAAAAATTGTTATTCCTGATAATGCAATAAGATTTAGAGTAATAGCTAGTAGCAATTCTGAACCAGACCAAAAATTAAAAATGAAGGTAAAATTAGCAATAGAAAAGAAACTATCCATAATTTTAAATAATGTTGATAATATAGATTCAGTTAACAATGTAATTTTAAATAATTTAAAGTCGTTAGAGAATGATGTTTTAAGTGTTCTAAAAGAAGAAAATAGTATAGAAACATTTAAGATAAATTTCGGAAACAATTATTTCCCAGAGAAAGAGTATAATGGAATTAAGTATAATGAAGGTGGTTATAATTCTTTAACTATTACTTTGGGTAATGGTCTTGGAGCAAATTGGTGGTGTATATTATTTCCTCCCCTATGCTTACTTGATGAACAAAATCATACTGAAACTGAATATAAGTTTTATGTAAAAGAAATTCTAAGTGACTATTTAAAATAGATATTAATCACAAATAGGCAAAAGAATAATATAATACATTGACATTGAAAACATTATTTTATTTGCCTTTTGCTTTAAAAAAATATATAATTAGTATGGTGATATAATGTTTAATAGAAAAAATAAAACAATTTTAGTTAATATGGAAGAAATGCTTGTAAAGGCAAAAAAAGGTAAATATGCAGTAGTCCACTTTAATATAAACAATTTAGAATGGGCAAAATATATCTTAGAAGAGTGTCAAGACTTAAAGGCTCCTATTATTCTTGGTGTAAGTGAAGGTGCAGCAAAATACATGGGTGGCTATAATGTTATTGTTGGAATGGTGAAGGGATTAATTAAAGATTTAAATATAACAATTCCTGTTGCTCTTCATCTTGATCATGGTAGTTCAATTGAGGCTTGTAGTAAGGCATTAGATGCTGGTTTTAGCTCAGTAATGATAGATGCATCTAAATATCCTCTTGCAGATAATATAAATATGACAAAAACAGTAGTATCTATGGCGAAAAAATATGGTGCTAGCGTTGAAGCAGAGATTGGTCATATTGGTGGTAGTGAGGATGGAAATACCAGCCAGGTATTGTATGCAAGCACAGAAGATTGTATTCAATTAGTTCGCAAAACTAATATTACAGCTTTAGCTCCTGCTCTAGGTAGTGTTCATGGATTATATAAAGGTGAACCAAATCTTGATTTTACTAGAATGCTTGAAATCGGAATAAAAACAGATTTGCCATTGGTTCTACATGGTGGAACTGGTATTCCTGATGATAAGTTACTACAAGCAATTGAATGTGGCGTATGTAAAATTAATTTTAATACAGAATTGCAAATTGCTTGGAAAAGATATATAGATAACTTTATTTCCCAAAATCCTAATGAATATGATCCGAGAAAAGTTATTGGGTCTGGTGAAAGGGCAATAAAGGCTGTCGTTAGAACTAAAGTTTCATTACTAAGATCAGATAACAAAGCATAGTGTGGAGGTGCTGTATGAAACAAATTAGAATTGAAGGAAGTAGAGCATTAACTGGAACAATAAGTGTCAGTGGTGCCAAAAATAGTGCTGTTGCATTAGTGCCAGCATCGCTTCTTTCAGATGACATAATAACAATAGATAATATTCCAAATATTTCAGATATAGAGGCTTTGAATGAGATATTAAGTTATTTAGGAGCTAAGGTATCCAGAGAGAATAACTTAATGATAATTGATTCAAGTAGTATTACAAATAAAGAGATTCCTGAAAGTATTTCAAAAAAATTGCGTGCTTCTTATTACTTTATGTCAGCTTTATTAGGAAAATATAAACATGTGGAAATGTATTTCCCAGGTGGTTGTTCAATAGGTGCAAGACCTA
The DNA here is from genome assembly GCA_023391185.1 of Bacillota bacterium. Lineage (GTDB taxonomy): Bacteria > Bacillota_I > Bacilli_A > RF39 > UBA660 > RGIG4266. The sequence continues at coordinate 3,135 of JAEWBI010000018.1, forward strand.
TTGATCAAACATTAAAGGGTTTCAAAGCATTAGGTGCAACTGTTATAGAAGAAGGAAATAAGTTTATAATAGATGCAAAAGAATTAACTGGTGGTCATGTTTATTTAGATATGCCAAGTGTAGGTGCTACGATTAATACGATTTTAGTCGCTGTAAAAGCTAAGGGACAAACAATTATAGAAAATGCAGCAAAAGAACCAGAGATTGTTAATGTTGCTACATTTTTAAATAATATGGGTGCTAAAATAAGTGGTGCTGGAACAAGTAAGATAAGTATTGTTGGCGTAGAAAAATTAGGTAAATGTTATACAGAAGTTATTCCAGATAGAATAGAAGCTGGTACATATATAATAGCTGGAGCATTAGCAGGAAAGAATTTAAGAATAAGTAATATAATTCCTGGACATGTAGAAATGTTAATAATGAAGTTAAAGGAAATGGGCGCAAATATCGAAGTTGGTGAGGATTATGTAGTTTTATCACAAAGCGATAGTTTAAAAGCAGTTAATGTTAAAACTTTAGGATATCCTGGATTTGCTACTGATTTGCAACAACCGCTAACTGTTTTGTTAACACAATGTAGTGGTTTATCAGTTTTAGAAGAAACAATATATGAAAATAGATTTCAAAATGTTCCTTATTTAAATGAAATGGGTTCAAATATTAAAGTAATTGATAAGAAAATAGAAATTAATGGTCCAACAAAGTTGCATGGTGCTACTGTTAAAGCTACAGATTTAAGAGCTGGAGCATGTCTAATATTAGCTGCTTTGATAGCTGAAGGAGAAACAGTAGTTACTGATATAGAACATGTTCTTCGTGGTTATGAAAATATAGTTGAAAAATTGACGAATGTTGGTGCTAAATTAAAAATAGAAGAAATATAATTAGGTAGAGTTATCTCTACTTTTTATTTGGGGTGAATATGAAAAAAATAATTATTCTGTTTTTAATAACTATTTTTGTATGTCTTATATACAATCTTACTATAGATAGTAAAATATACTATTTGAATATTGGTGACGGCATTGCAATAGGAAAAAATACAAATAATCAAAACATAGGTTATGATAAAATTATAATCAATTATTTAAAAGAAAAAAAGAAGTTTGAAAAATATAGTAATATATATACAAATTCTAATTATAGAACGACAGATTTAATAACAATGATAAAAAACAATGAAGTACATGATAAAACAACTATTCAAAATGATTTAATAAAGGCAGACATCATAACAATTTCTTTAGGTATTAATGATTTACTTCCGTATATAAAAAATTCTATTGATTTAGATGACGAACAAATTTATGAAATAGCATCAGATTTCGAACAATTGTTTTCAATACTTAGAGAGAATTCAAAGGAAAGAATTTATTTTGTAGGTATTTATAATCCTAATTTGGGAAATAATTATAATAATATAATTGAAGGATTAAATAAAATCTTAAAACAAAAGTCAAATACATATGAAATAACATATATTGATATATTTAATAATATGCAAGAGCAAAATAATTTGGAGTTTAATTCTATTTATCCTTCAGAAGAAGGTTATAAATTGATAGGAAATAAAATAATTGATTATATAGATTAAGATGATATAATTAGAATGGAGGTGCATTATGTATAATAAAATATTTGCTAAAATATACGGATGGATGTTTATAGGACTAATGATAACATTTGCAACTGCTTATTATGTATCAACAAGTGAGACAATGATTGAAAATATATTTTCAACAAGTTTATATTGGATAATCTTTATTTTAGAATTTATTCTGGTTATATTTTTAAGTTCAAGGGCAATGAAGATGCAATATAGTACTGCTGCAATAGTATTTTGTCTTTATTCTTTTGTTACAGGGTTAACCTTTTCAGTGTTCTTTTTAATGTTTACTATGGGAAGCATTTTATTTATATTTGCTTTAACAGCTATAATATTTGGTGTATTCTCTATATTGGGATTTTTTACTAAAATTGATCTTTCAAAATATTCAACTTTTCTATTTATGGGGCTAATTGGAATTGTAATTGCTTCACTAGTTAATATTTTTATGGGAAATACAACATTAGAATTAATTATTTCATGGGTGACAGTTGGTTTATTTATAGGTTTGACTGCTTATGATACACAAAAAATAAAAAGATTATCAGATTACGGAGTTAATCAAAATAATATAGCAATAGTTGGTGCTCTTGAATTATATTTAGACTTTATTAATATATTTATAAGTTTATTAAGATTATTTGGAAATTCAAAAGATTAGTGTTGACATTTCTAAGATAAAATTGTTATAATATAAAAGCAAAATTACTATAACTATTATTAGTTATGGCGGAAGGAGAAAAGAATATGAAGAAGAATATTCATCCAAATTATGTTGAAACAAAAGTAACATGTGCTTGTGGAAATACTTTTACAGTTAAATCTAACAAACCTGAATTACACGTTGAAGTTTGTGACCAATGTCATCCATTCTTTACTGGTAAACAAGGTACTGCTGCTAAAACAGGACGTGTTGAAAAATTCAATCGTAAATATGGAATTAATTCAGAAAAATAATATAGTAATATATTATTTTTTTTATATTTTTATTATGTTATAATGTATTTATACAGGGTGGTAAAATGAAAGATATAGATAAGAATATAACAAAGTATTTATTAATAACCTTAACAACTTTAATAATCGCAATGATTATGTATCCTGTTTATAAGATAACAAAAAAAGAAAAAGATAAAATATCTTTTGAAGATACTATAAATAATATAATAGCAACTGCAAAAGATTATTACTCAAAAAATTCTATTTTTGAAGATGATTATGTTGTATTTACAATTAAAGACGGAAAGATTATTGAAGATGGTTTAAATTACTATGGTCAATTACCAAATTCTGGATCTATTCTAATAAATAGTTCTGGTGATATACAAATTATAGCAAATGATGAGAACTGGTGTGCTACTAAAAGATATACAGATAACTCTTTAAATATAGAAGAGTATTCAAATAATTGTGGAGTTATAAAATCTACAAAGTTGGGAAATATTAATGTTGTACTTTCTAATACTGAAGATGGTTTATATCAAGAAGGACAAACTTTTTATTATCGTGGTTCAAATCCTAATAATTTTATTGAACTAAATGGTATTTTATTTAGAATATTATCAATAGACGAGAATAAAAATTTGAAATTAATTTCGAATGATATTTTAGTTAACAGAGCATGGAATTTAAAATCAATCACTAATAATTATTATGACATTTTGGATGAAGATAATATAGCTTATTATATAAATTATTTAGATAGTTCTAATGAATCATTTAACAAGCTTAGGCAAAATAGTGATGTTCTTGAATATAGTTGGGATTATTTACAGTTTGATTATACACATGATATGAAATATAACGAATTAAATAATGAAAAAAACAAGAAAAATATTATGGCAGTTGTTGGTTTAATATCAGTTCCTGAGTACATTAGAGCTTCATTAAATGCTGAATGCACTATTAATAGTTTACGTAATGAAAAATGTGGAACAAGTAACTTTCTTAGTATAGGAGAAAAGTTTTTTACAATGTCTACTAGTAATGATTCTGTTTGGGCAGTAAGTAATGATGGAAAAGTGTATGAAACCAGTTTAAATATTTCCCTTGGCATTAGACCAGTAATAGTTTTAAGTGGAACTATTCAGTTGAAAGGTAAAGGAACACTAGATAACCCTTATATAATAATAAAATAAAAGATCTAAGCGCAATAAAAGTCTTAGATCTTTTGTTTGTAAAATTTAGTAAGAAGCAATGTTAGTAGTGCTTTTACACTTTTGTAAATAAAAATGTCCAATTTGTCCAAAATATAATTTTCCATCTTGTCAAAGAAAAAAGGGATGCTATAATTAAACTAGAGGAGGACAGATAGATTGGTAAAATGAAATATCATATTTAATTAAACTGCGAGTAGATTAATTATGAGGTATATATTAACACGTCAAGACCAAGCGGTACGGATTAATATGTATAGATATTAACAAGTATTATAAAATTTAAAATCTTATTAACTTTGTCAAGACCAAATGGTACGAACTTAATAATTTAATTTATATTTTAGATAGAGAATAAAATGAAAATAACAAATTATGCTATGTTATTTCGTTATTAAATTTATTTAAATTACATATAACGACTTCTATATGTTTTTATTGAATTTTATATTTATAAGTAATATCTATTTCATTATTAAAACTATATTTGATAAATTAATATATTACAATTGGGTAGTAATATAAGATAATTCATTTGGGCATGAATTACATAATTAAAATATAGTATGTATAAGTATTTGAGTTAGAATAGTACTTTAGAGTTATAAGATGTTATACTTAAAGAGAAATTTATAGCTTAAAATACACTTTTTATAAAAAAATTAGATATCTAAATACTAGATTGGTATTAGGTGTAATTTAATATATATATTGAATTCCAAGTAAATGTATGATTGAAATGAGAAATGGGAAAAGTAGAAATTTATATATTAAATTAAGAACGTTATTAATTAATCCTTTGTGTTTAATTAACTTTAAATTCCAAATAAATGTAAGATTAAAAATGAGAAAAAGGGAAAAGTAGAAATTTTAATTAAACCTTGAGAATAATTATATAAAATTTTAAGAATCAAAAAGAATATAAAGAATATTTAGGAGGAATAAATATATGAAGTCTAATGTTGGATATAGTACATTAGAGTCTGCTTTTGAGGCAGGAAAAGAAACTGCTGAAAAGGCAATGCAAGGCTTAAAAGGTTCTAAAGTCGGTATGTTATTTACCTCAGTTGATTATAATCAATCTGATGTAATGAAAGGTATAAAATCAGTAGTTGGTGATACTCCTATAGTAGGTTGTACTTCCTCAGGAGCAGTTATTGTTCCTGATGGTGTGATAACTTCTGAACATGGTTTTGCCGGTATGCTATTACTAGATGATGAAAGTATGGTAGTAGGAGCAGCTGGTAGTTCTTTAAAAAATGGTGATGCTCGTGAAACTGGGCGTATGGTGGCTATGGAAGCTCTTGATAGAGCTGGATTAGATTATGCTCCATCATATTATTACATGGTTGCATCTCCAAAAGAAGAAGAATACTATGTAAAAGGTATTCAAGATGTTATTGGTGATGTTCCATTCTTTGGTGGAAGTGCAGCAGATAATAAAATATCTGGTGACTGGTCAATATTTTGTGATGGAACTTCATTCTCTGATGGTGTTGCAGTAATATTTTTCTATACTGACAAACCAATTGAAACAGTTTATACAGGTGCTTATCATGAATCAAAAAATGTAGGTATAATTACAAAAATAGATGGTGATAGAAAATTAGTTGAAATCGATGGCGTTCCAGCTCTTAAAAAATATGCTGAATGGACAAATAAAAAACCTGAAGAATTGATGGGAATGGACTTGTTAGTCGCAAGTATTACTGCTCCACTTGGAGTTAAGGATACAATTGGAGACTTAGTCGCAATTCGTCATCCTATGGGTGGTAATGAAGACTATAGTATTAATGTCGGTAATAAATTAGCTGTTAATACTGCAGTTATTCAAATGGAAGCAACAGTTGATGAGTTAATTAACTCAACTGGAGCAACAGTAAAACAATTAAATAATAAATTAGATACCCCTGCTGCTTACTTTTTAGTTCACTGTGGTGGTAGAAAAGTTGGTATTGGAGATCGTATTGAAGAAGTTCATAAAGAATTAGTTAAAGCTGCAAAAGGAGTTCCATTTATTACTATATTTACATTTGGTGAATATGGTTATAATGAACATTCAAGAAATACTTGTGGTGGATTAATGTTATCTTTCACTGGTTTTGAAAAATAATTGGAGGCTTTATGAAAAGTTTGATTGGAAAAAATTGGATTGATTCAAATGATGGTAAGGTTATAGAAGTCTATAACCCTGCCACAAATGAACTTATAGATACTGTTCCAAGTTTAACAAAGGAACAAATAGACGAAGCTGTGGCGGAAGCAAAGAAAGCACAAAAAAGCTGGGAAGAAATGCCGTTACATAAGCGTTGTTCCATTTTAATGAAGTTTGCTAGTTTAGTTGAAAGAGATAAAGAATCTTTAGCTAAAACTTTATCAAATGAAACAGGTAAACCTATTAGAGAAGCAATAGCTGAAATAGGAAATATTCAAATTGGTGTTCCTGCTTATGTTGAAAAAGCTAAACATGAATATGGCAATGTTATACATAGAGGTAGTGAGATGGGTCAAGAAAATACTATTCAGTATACCATCCAGCAACCTCTTGGGGTAATGGTAGCAATTATACCATTTAATTTTCCAAGTGATATATTTATTAATAAAATCCCTCCTGCACTTATAATGGGAAATTCTTGTATATTAAAACCTGCAAGTGTTAATCCATTAACATTAACTAAATATGTAGAATTATTAAAAGAAGCTGGAGTACCAGATGGTGTTATAGAGGTAGTTCATGGGTCAGGCTCAGTAGTTGGTAAGGCTTTGACTTCAAATCCAGATGTTTCAATTGTGTCTTTAACAGGTTCGACGGAAGCTGGAATAGATGCTGCTAAAAATGTAGTAGAACATTGCGGACATAGTTCACTAGAATTAGGTGGAAACGATGCGTTCATCATTTGCGCAGATGGTGATATAGATTTAGCTGTTACTGAAACAGTTTGGGGTAGACTTTATAATACTGGACAAGTATGTTGTGCTTCAAAAAGATTCCTAGTAGAAAATAGTATAAAAGATGAGTATATTAATAAAATGGTTGATAAAATAAAAACTCTAAAAGTTGGTATGCCTTCTGAAATGTCTACTGATATTGGTTGCTTGGTTAGTGAAGAAGCTGCAATAGAAGTTGAAAGACAAGTTAATGAAACAGTAGCTGCAGGTGCACAAATAGTAATAGGTGGTAGAAGAAATGGTGCCTTCTATGAACCAACAATTTTAAATAATGTAACTAAAGATATGGACGTGGCAAAAGACATGGAAATCTTTGGACCGGTAATCTCCGTTATAGGATTTGATACATTAGAGGAAGCAATAAATATTGCTAATCAGTCAAAATATGGATTAAGTGGATCAATAATTACTCGTGATATTAGTAAAGCATTAAAAACTTCAGAACTTATGGAGTGTGGTGGTTTTGTTGTAAATGGTGCTAGTTTCTTTAGATCATTTGAACAGCCATTTGGAGGATGGAAATATTCTGGAATAGGTAATGAAGGAATAATGACAACTCTTAAAGAAATGTCTCGAATGAAAACAGTTATATTAAAAAATGTAATAAAATAACAAAAGGTTCTTAAGTTAAGAACCTTTTTTTGATATACTTTGAGCTTTATTTTATGATATAATTTATATGGTGATGATATGAAAGAGAAGGAAATAAAGAAACCAGAAAAAAGAAAAACAAAAAAAGAAATAGTTAAGATGCTTTTAAATAACGGGACGATGAATGATGTTGAAGATGAAAATGAGTTATTAGATGCATTGATAGATAATCCAATTGCAATTGATGTTGATAAGGAAGAGCTAAAGTCATTAAAATTTGGTGATAAAATAGCCGATAAAGTTACCGAAGGTGCAGGAAGCTGGAATTTTATAATTGGATTTATTTTATTTTTAGCATTTTGGATAATAATTAATTCATTTTTTATTGAATTGGATAAATTTCCATTTATACTATTAAATCTATTATTATCTTGTATAGCGGCTCTTCAGGCTCCAGTAATATTAATGAGTCAAAATAGACAGGCTAAAAAAGATAGTTTAAGAAACCAAAATGATTTTAGAATAGATTTAAAAAGTGAACTAATACTTGAAGAATTACATGATAAAATGGAAAGAATAATAGAAAATCAGAAAAAGATAATTAAGGAATTAGAATTAGAAAAAAACAATAATAATAATCAAGATGATTTGACACAATAATCATTATTATTTTACATATTAATGTTATTTTAACTAAATAAGTAAATATTTTTAAAAAAAGCAAATACTAACATTAGGTTATAACTTTCAAATATAAATGTTGAAAGTTATATATTTGAAAGATATATCATAAAGGAGGAAATATGAAAATAGGAATAGCTAATGATCATCGTGGTGTAAACAGAAAAAATGATATTATGAAGTATTTAAACAGAAAAAAATATGAAGTCATTGATTTTGGTACAAATACTTCTGAATCTGTTGATTATCCAATTTATGCTTTTGAACTTGCTAAAAAAGTTAGTCATAAAGAAATTGATTTTGGAATATTATTATGTGGGACAGGTGTAGGTATGTGCATCGCTGCAAATAAAGTTGATGGAATTAGATGTGCAAAAGTTGATAATATTAATGATGCAAAATTAACTCGCCTACACAATGATGCAAATATGTTAGCATTAAGTTCAGAAATTAGTCTGATCAGAACGAAAGATATATTGGATGTTTTCTTAAAGACTAAATTTTCTGAAGAAGAAAGACATATAAGACGTATAAGTATGATTAATTCTTATATAAAGGAGTCAGCATTAGAAGAAAATGATTATTCTATGAATAAAGAACAAATACAAGTAGAAAATAATATAGAAGAATCATCTACTATCGCTGTTAAAGAAAATGACAATTAAGGCTATATTATATATTATTACAGTTCCTTGTAGCTTATATGCTTTACAAAGTCTTAATTATGATAAATTCTTAAAACCAAATAAGATAGTTCAAGCAAGGATACTTGTTTTGTTATTATCAATAGGAGTATCATATTTAGCAGTTAATTTCTTATATGATTTTTTTATAAATACAAAAGTTATTTAGATTAATTAGATTAGTAGTGTTAGTAGTATGATTTACCAAAGGTGATGAATATGAAAAAAATGCTGCTTTTTTCTTTGATTATAATCTTAATACCAACAATAGTTGTAAATATATTTATTAAAGATGAAGAGATAAAATTTGAATATCATGAAAATATGATAATAAGAGTAAAAAGAAGCAGTGGTAATATTGAAAAAATACCATTTGAGGACTATATTGTTGGTATATTAGCAGGTGAAATGCCTGTTTCTTTTCATAGTGAGGCACTAAAGGCACAAGCTGTTGCTGCTCGAACTTATGCTATGAAAAAAATGGCTCAAAATGTTAATAATGATTTTGATGTTGTTGATACTGTAGCTAATCAAGTATATTTAGATAACGACTATTTAAAAGATGCTTGGAAAGATAAATATATAAACAATATCAATATCTTAAAAACTGCAGTTCTTCAAACATATGGTGAGTATTTAGAATATGAGGGTGAAGTAATAGAAGCATTCTTTTTTTCAACTAGTACTGGTAAAACAGAAAATAGTGAAGATGTGTTTGGTACATATCTTCCCTACTTACGTAGTGTTGATTCAACATGGGACAACATTTCCCCTGTTTATGAAGAAAAGAAATATTACACTTTAAAAGAATTTTATGAATCATTAGGTTTAAGTTTTTCCACTGTATTAAATATAAAAGCAAATAAAACAACTTCAACTGGAAGAATAAAAGAAATAAATGTTAATGGAAAAAAATTTACTGGTTCTAATTTAGCTGTTTCACTAAATTTAAGATCTTCATTTTTTAATATTATTCAAGATAACAATACTGTAATAATTACTACAAAAGGATATGGTCATGGAGTTGGTATGAGTCAGTATGGTGCAGAAGCAATGAGTACATTAGGATATACATATGATCAAATTTTAAAATATTATTATAAAGGAGTAGAAATTTCAAAAATTTAGTATAAAAATTCTTAAAAAAGTTCACACTTATAATAGAGGTGAAAAAATGAGAAAATTTAGATTTAAAAAATCTGCAGTCTATGTTATGTATGGATTGGGTTTTGCTTTGCTGATAGGAATACTAGTTTTAACTGATTCTTATTTAACTACCAAAGATGCAGAAGAACCAGATAACGATTATGTTACTGATACTGTTGTAGGTGATGATGATGACGATGTTCCGGTTGTTAATACATCAACTATTGTAAGTAAGCCCTATAGTGATCAAAATGTAAAAATACTAAAAAATTATTATGATTACATGGCAGAAAAGGAAAAGCAAGAAAATTCGATATTATATTATGAATCTACATATATGCAAAACAGTGCAGTAGCATATGGTGGTGTTGATTCTTTTGAAGTAATATCAATTTTAGATGGTACTGTTGTAAGTATTAAAGAAGATGAACTTTTAGGAAATATAGTTGAAATTGAACATGATAAAAATATCATAAGTGTATATCAAAGCGTAAGTGATATTACAGTAAAAGAGAACCAAGTTGTAAAACAAGGTGAAGTTATTGCAAAAAGTGGTCAATCAAACTTAAATAAATCTTTAAATAGTCACCTATTGTTTGAACTAATAATTAATAGTAAAATAGTTAATCCTGAAGAATACTATAGTAAAAATATTAATGAATTATAAATATCATAAATAGGAAAAGAATTTATATACTTAATTAGGGGTGTATATGAATTCTATTATATTTAAAAGAGTACTGGATGAAACTAATGAAGTAATAACTTCCAAAAAAACAATAAGAGAAATTGCAAAAATGTATAATGTTTCAAAAAGTACTGTCCATAAAGATTTACATGAGCGATTATATTATATTAACCAAGAAAGATACAAACAAATACAGGAAATATTTAAATATCATATAAATATAAGACATATTCGTGGCGGTGAATCAACAAGGAAAAGGTATTTAAAATTAAATTAAGGTGGAAAAAATGTTTTCAAGAGATATAGGAATAGATTTAGGAACTGCTAATGTACTAATATATGTAAAAGGACAAGGAATAGTTTTAAATGAACCTAGTGTTGTAGCTTTAGAGTCAGATAATAAAAAAGTACTTGCTGTTGGAAAAGAAGCAAAAGAAATGCTAGGTAGAACACCAGGAAAAATTACTGCAATAAAGCCTATGAAAGATGGCGTTATTGCAGATTTTGAAATAACAGAGTTGATGTTAGAATACTTCATTAATAAATTAAGTGCCAAAAGTTTATTTCGTAAACCAAGGATACTGATATGTTGTCCATCTAATATAACTCAAGTTGAAAAAAATGCTATTAAAGAGGCTGCTGAAAAAACAGGAGCAAAAAAAGTATTTATTGAAGAAGAGCCTAAAGTTGCTGCTGTTGGGGCTGGTATAGATATATCTAAACCAAATGGAAGTATGATAATTGATATTGGTGGTGGTACTACTGATATAGCTGTTTTATCATTAGGTGGTATTGTTTATAGTTCATCAATAAAAGTGGCTGGAAACAGTTTTGATACTGAAATAATAAAGTATATTAAGAATAAGTATAAACTTTTAATAGGTGAAAGAACTGCAGAGGATATAAAACTAACTATAGGAACTGTATATCCTGGCAAAAAGAAAGAAAAGATGGAAGTAAAAGGAAGAAATCTAGTTACAGGATTACCAATTACTGTAACTGTTACTTCTGAAGAAATAGCTGAGGCACTAAAAGAAAATGTACAGTTAATTGTACATCATACAAAACTAGTCTTGGAACAAACACCTCCAGAACTTTCAGCTGATATTATAAGTAAAGGTATTGTTATGACAGGTGGTGGTGCCTTAATGGATGGTTTAGATAAGGTATTACAGCAAGAACTGGATATACCTGTTTATGTTGCTAGCAATCCACTAACATGTGTTGCTGAAGGTACAGGTATTCTTTTGGAGAATATTCACTTAATAGACTAAAAGAATATATTATGCTATAATTAAACTAGGTGATTAGCATGAAAAGTAGTAAAGGTTTTACACTAGTAGAATTGATAGCAATTATTGTAGTATTATTTGCGTTAACAATGCTAATATATACTAATGTTTCAAAAGTTATAGAGAGACAAAAAATTAAAACATTCACGCAAACACTTGATGGAATCATTGATTCTGCATCTTTGTATGCTACTGATAATCAGTATGTATTTGCAGCTGATGGAACAAAAATAGTTTATGATAATATAAACGATAAATATATAATTGATCTTAAAGCTAATTTAATTAAGATGAATTCAGACACGCAGATAGATTCAGGATGGATAATTATAAATTCTGATACAACTATAGATGTATATCAAATATATAATGGAAAATATTGTGCTATCTCAGGAACTACAAATGATTATCAAATTAAAAAAGGTGAATGTTAATAAGCAATTCTTTTTGAATTGTTTTTTTATGTTATAATATAAATGGTGATAGAAATGTATGAAGTTAAAGTAGAAAAATTAGATCATCAAGGTAGAGGAATTTCGCATATTGAAGATAAAATAGTATTTATTGAAAATGCTTTACCTGGAGAGATAGTGAAAATTAAAATAACAAAACAAAATAAGAAAATAATAGAAGCATCTGTTATAGATTACATAGTTAAAAGTGATTATCGTGTTGATAGTAAATGCCCATATTATAATGAATGTGGTGGTTGTGACTTATTACATTTATCATATGAGCAGCAAACACAGTATAAAGAATATAAGATAAAAGAGATCATGAATAGATATGCAGGTATCGATAACGAAAAGATAAAACAGATTGTACCATGTGATCATCAGTTTAACTATAGAAATAAAGTGACTTTAAAAGTAAATACGAAAATTGGTTATTATAAGAAGAAATCTTATGAT
>JAEWBI010000038.1 GCA_023391185.1 Bacillota bacterium
ATACTAAAATTAAAAAGAAAAATCAGTTTTGTAGATTTATTTGATAATATAGAAAAAGATTATATTGTTATTACTTTTTTATCTATATTAGATATGGCTAAGCATGGAGAAATTGATATAAAACAGGATAGTAATTTTGGAGACATAGTTTTAGAAATAAAGGAAAGTGATTAAATGGAATTATTAGGAGTACTTGAAGGTATTTTATTTGTTGTTGGTAATGAAGGTATTTCAGTAGATAGATTGAAAGAAATTTTAAATATTGAAGAAGACAAGATAAATTATCTAATAAGTTCATTAAAAGAAGAATATAGTAAAGATAGTCACGGCTTTGATATAGAATTTCTAGCAGGAAGATATAAACTTGTAACAAAGAAAGAACATAAGGAGTATTATGAGAAGTTAGTTGAAGTTGAAAAAAATGATGAGTTATCAAATTCTGCTTTAGAAACACTAGCTGTAATAGCATATAATTCTCCAGTAACAAGAGGTTATGTAGATGAGATTCGTGGTGTTGATAGTGTTTATCAAATTAAAAAGTTATTGTATAGAAATTTGATAAAAGAAGTTGGAAGATCAGAACTGCCTGGAAAACCTATTCTTTATGCTGTTACAGATGAGTTTCTAGATTATCTAGGATTATCTTCAATTGACCAATTACCTAAGCTAGATGAAGTTAAAAATGATAATGAAGATATTATTTCAGATTTATATCAATCTAAATATAAAGAAGAGTTATAAAAATAATTCTTTTTTATTTTAATTAAAAATAAAATATGATATAATACAAATATGCCGGTATGATGGAATGGTAGTCATGCTTGACTCAAAATCAAGTGGGTTTTGCCCGTGTCGGTTCAAGTCCGACTACCGGTACCAATTATTATTTTATTATTTTGTTAAAAATAACTTGCAAATAGTTAATTTTACTGGTAAAATATTATTGCATTTGGCGAATATGGTGAAGTGGTTAACACGGTAGATTGTGGTTCTATTATGCGTGGGTTCGATTCCCACTATTCGCCCCAAAAAGCAAGAGCGCCCAATAACGGGCTTAGAAATATACGGAAAGGCTAGTAATTTCAAGGAATTACTGGTCTTTTTCGTTGCATAAAAAAAGCAATAAAAAAACACCCGAAATGATGTGCACCCCAAACGGTAGACATCAATAAAAAAACAGTATATTAAAAAGAGAAAATTATTTTTCTCTTTTTGTGTAATTTTTTTTCTTTTTATTAGTCTTTGACTTTAATCTTGTTGTGTTATAAAATAATATCCATTCTTCTACAAGTTGAATATATTCTTGTAAAGATGTAATATTATTGTTGTACAAAGTTTCCTTTTTAAGAAGAGCATGCCAGCTTTCTATAGGAGAATCATCTATTGGTGTTCCCTTTCTACTCATAGAAATTTGAATCCCATTTGATTCACAAATTGCTTTGTACTCATAAGATGTATATTGGAAACCTTGATCACTGTGAATGATTAATCCATGTACATCTTTTTCTTTTGCTAATGCCTCATTTAAAGTATCTATTACTAATTTATTATCATTTGATTTGGATATTTTGTATGCAATTACATGTCTATCATATAAATCTATAATAGTAGATAAGTAAGCTCTAGCACCTTTAGATATTAAATATGTTACATCTGTATCCCATACTTTATTTAATGAATCAGTTTTAAAGTTCCTATTTAATAAATTTGGTTTTACATTATTCTCAATTCTTTTATTTTTATGTTTAATCTTTGCTTTTCTTATATATTCTGGCTGTATATTATACTTACTCATTATTCTTAATACCTTCTTTCCATTCATAACTACACCATATTTTTGGATTAGGCCTTCAACAATCCTACGATATCCATATGTGCCTTTAGAATCATCAAATATCTCTTTAATTACTAAATAATCATAATAATCAAGGTCTTCCTTATTTTTATATTTATAATAAGTTTTAGAGTTTATTTCTAATACTGCACACATATTTGAAAGTTTAAAATTATCTCTATACAGATTAATAAATGTTACTTTCTCTCTCGTTGTGCCTTGAGGAAGACCCGGTATTTTTTTAGTATTTCATATCTTTCTTTATAATCCTCTTTTGTTAAATCTTTTTCTTTTGATCGACCACATTTGTTTCCAGTAATTAGTTCTGGATGATTCTTTTTATGCGTCCATGTAGCAATTGTACCAAAAGAAATATTATATTCTTTAGCAATATATCGTAATGATTTACCGGAATTAATTTCTATAAGAATTTTATTTTTTGTGTCATCATTATATTTACTAAATTTTTGTCCTTTTAACGCCATAAGAAAACACCTCCTTTCGGAAGTGTATTTTACCATATTTTTATTTAAACTGTTTTTTTATTGATGTCTACTCTAGAGGGTGCATTTCAGAATAATATATGCCAATTTTTAGTATTATTATTGACAAATGAAGTAGAATTATATATAATATAAATATATGAACAACTATTCATATAGTGAAAAGGAGTAGATTTAATGATCAAAGAAAAAATTGTTAAATGCGAATGTACAATAATTCATAATGATATAGTAGAAAAAACCAGAAAGGAAATGCCAAAAGATGAAACATTATATGATTTAGCTGAAATATTTAAAATCTTTGGCGATTTAACAAGAATTAAAATTCTATATTCTTTATTTAAGAATGAAATGTGTGTATGTGATATTGCAGCACTAATAGGAACAACACAATCAGCAATTTCTCATCAATTAAGATTATTAAAACAGTCCAAATTAGTGAAGTATAGAAAAGATGGGAAAATAGTTTATTATTCATTAGATGATGGTCATGTAAAGAGTATATTTAACGAAGGATTAAGGCATATTGAAGAAAATTAAATATTTTTTAAAATCTATTAATCATGAATTTAGATTCATGTATCTTTTTGCCAAAACACTTGAATATGTGTTCACTTGTTACTAGAAAATATAAGAAGGAGAAATGAAAATGAAAAAAATATTTAGGTTAGAAGGTTTAGAATGCGCAAACTGTGCAGCAAAAATGGAAAAGGAAATTAGTAAACTAGACGGTGTGAAAGAAGCAACAGTTAATTTCATGAGTACAAAATTAACAGTAGAAGCAGATGAAGAAAAAATGGATGATATAATATTAGCTTCTGAAAAAATTGTTAAAAAAATCGAATCTGGTGTAAAAATGAAAAGTGTTTAAAGGGGAAATGCATAATGAATAAAAAATTAATTAGTATCTTAATGGGGGGGGTGTTATTTGCACTTGCCATATTAATTAAAATTGATATAGATTGGATAAAACGTGTATTGTTTATTGTTAGCTACATTGTTATAGGTGGAAATGTTGTGTTAAAAGCATTAAATAATATAAAAAATGGGAAGGTTTTTAGTGAAAACTTTTTAATGAGTATTGCTACGATTGGTGCTTTATGTATAGGAGAGTTTCCTGAAGCAGTAGCAGTTATGTTGTTTTATCAAGTTGGTGAACTTTTTCAAAGTTATGCAGTTGATAAATCAAGGAAATCAATTGCTAGTTTAATGGATATAAGACCTGATTATGCTAATCTAAAAAAAGGGGAAGCACTTGTAAGGATTGACCCTAATGAAATAAAAATAGATGATATTATTGTTATTAAACCAGGGGAGAAAGTACCACTTGATGGTGAGGTTATTGAGGGAACTTCAGCAATTGACACTTCTGCTTTAACAGGAGAGTCTATTCCTAGGACTGTTTCTATTGGTGATAATGTATTAAGTGGATGTATAAATGTGAATGGACTTCTTACTGTAAAAGTAACTAAAGAATTTGGTGAATCAACTGTAAGTAAGATTCTTGATTTAGTTGAAAATGCAACTAGCAAAAAGGCATCAACTGAAAACTTTATTACTAAATTTGCAGGAGTATATACACCTGTTGTTGTTATTATAGCGTTAATACTTGCCATTATTCCACCATTAATTTTTAAAGATGCTACTTTTTCAAATTGGATATATAGAGCTTTAAGCTTTTTGGTTGTATCTTGCCCTTGTGCGTTAGTTATTTCAATTCCATTAAGTTTCTTTGGTGGTATTGGTGGTAGTTCAAGAAGTGGTATTTTAGTAAAAGGAAGTAATTATTTAGAGGCACTTGCCAAAACTGAAATAGTTGTATTTGACAAAACAGGAACATTAACAAAAGGAGTTTTTAAAGTTCAAGGAGTACATCCAATAGGTATTTCCGAAGATGAATTACTTGATATTTCTACTCATGCAGAAAGCTATTCAAATCATCCTATATCTTTATCACTAAAACAAGCATATGGAAAAGAAATTGATAATTGTAGATTAGGTGAAGTTGAAGAAATTGCAGGTCATGGCGTAAAAACTATTGTTGATGGTAAAGAGGTTTTAGCAGGTAGTGTTAAACTGATGAAAAAATTTAATATTAACTATGCTGAGGATATAGATGAAACTATTGGAACTGTTGTCCATGTTGCAATAGATAATAAGTATGTAGGATTTATTGATATTGATGATGAATTGAAAGAAGATTCAAAACAAGCAATACAAGAATTGAGAAGGTCTAATATTAAGCAAATTGTTATGCTTACAGGTGATGTAAAAAGTATTGGTGAAAAGATTGGTAATGAGCTAAAATTAGATAAAGTTTATGCTGAATTATTACCTGTTGATAAAGTTATAAGAGTAGAAGAATTGTTAGAAGAAAAATCTGATAAAGGTAAATTAGTATTTGTAGGTGATGGCATAAACGATGCACCTGTTTTAACTAGAGCAGATATAGGTATAGCTATGGGTGGATTAGGATCAGATGCAGCGATTGAAGCAGCTGATGTAGTTATTATGACAGATGAGCCATCTAAAATTGTAACTGCTATAAGAATATCTAAAAAGACCCTAAAAATAGCAAATCAAAATATTTTCTTTGCTATATCTATAAAAATAATAGTATTAATATTATGTGCTTTAGGATTAACAACAATGTGGGGAGCAGTATTTGCTGATGTTGGAGTAACAGTTATCGCAGTATTAAATGCTTTTAGAGCTTTGAAAGTTGAAAATTTATAAAATTGAAAGAGTGAAAATATGGCATTATTATTAACACTATTAGTAGGATTTTTTATCATATTAGGAACTATTGTAGTATTCTTTACAAATAACAAAAAAAGATTATTAATTTTTCGATTTGTGTGGCATTTGGAGTAATGATTTCTTTAGGTATTTTAGAAATACTCCCAAAAACTTATGAAATCTTCACAGGACATATAAATATTCCTCACAATATTTTTGTACTAGCAATTAGTATAATATTCTAAAAATTAAGTTTGACTTTTATGAATAATATATATTATAATGTAGCTAGCAAATTGCTAGCTATATTTTTTTTGCTCTTGTTCTCGAAATCGATAGATTTTACGCCCCATTAAGAGAGTAATCGAACTTCCAATAGGAGGTTCGTTTTATTTTTACTAAAAATGTTATATAATTAAATTAGAGGTGATTGTAGTGAAGAATTATAAGATAGAAAATATTTATCAAGTAGCATCAATAATTATATTTGTAATTGGTTTATGCTTTACTTATCTTATTGCTGAAAGCGAGGATGCTCCAGGTTTTATTTTTTTAGGAACAGCGGTAGTTACTGGCTTTTGCTTATTTTTATTCGGCTTTGGTAGATTAATAAAAGCTATTGAAACTAATAATAAAATATTAATAGATATTCATAATGAACTTAAAAATAAAAAGTAGTTATTTTTAAAAACGGTTTATGCCTATTGGAATATTGCCCCATTGATAATTTTCGTGCTAACTCGTGTAGAGTTGGCTTTTATTTTGTAATTAAAAAGACTTTTGATCTAACAGAGGAGGTCTTATTTTTTATTAATTATATTTTATTGGAAAATTTAGAAGAAGAAGGCGAATTATCAAAATAGTGAATATTTATTATTATTTAGTTACTAGAACAAGAAAATAAGCATGATATAAACATGTTTCAATTGACAATTAATATAAAAAATCACAAAAAATAGTTTTTTTTAGCAATAAATATAAATTATGATTGAAAAAGTATGCATTTACTCGCTAAAAACAGACTAAACTTGACAAAATAAATGTGTGGTGTTATAATATTGACATAAAGAAATAGGAGAGATGTATATGTTTATAAAAATTAAAGTTGATAATGTGAAAGGTATAGATAATGAAATAGAACTTGATTTTATTTCTTCTTCAAGAAAAAAGGAAATAAATCCATCAGTTGCAATCACAGATGATAATATATATGTTAATAAATTAATGGGTATAGCTGGGTCAAATGGAACAGGCAAATCTACAATATATGAAGTTATCTCTTCAGTAGGTAGTTTTTTAGAACGAGAAATAACTAAGAGAAATTTAGAAAGAATGCTTAATGCTGAGAAAAAAGAAGAAGAATTTCCTAAAAAATTAAGTGATGATATTGTAAAATATATAAAAAAAATACAAAATGAAATAGGATTGCCAGAACAAAATCAAGGAAGACTTGAAGACAAATCGACTATACTTATGCAATTATATATAAAAGGTAATGATGAAATATCAACTGGTTATTATAGTTATGAGTTAGTATATGATAAAGATGTAGAGGATAAAGGTATTATTCAAGAAAAATTAAGTTTTAAGAAGAAATATAGAAGTTCAAAGGAAAAGGTATTGTTTGATAAAAGTGGAACCTTTGTTAGTCAAATAGGATACGATATAACTTATTTTAATAACATGCCTGATTTCGAAAGAAATAAAAAAAGTGATAATTATATTAATTATTTGAGAACTTTTTATAATCATTATAATAGAAATTCTACAGGATATTTTGATTTTTTAGAATTTGATTCAGATGAAATTGAAGAATGGATAAAAAATGAACCTGAGTTAGTAAAAAGCATTGCTAAAATAGTAGACAGTAAGATAGTAGATATCAGTATTGATGAAAGTAAAGAATATGAAAAGAAAGTACTATTTACAAATGACAAAGGAATTAATTTGTATTATAGAATGCTGTCAGATGGTACTCAAAAAATGTTACAGTTATGTCAAAAAACATCATACATTATAAGAAATAATGGAATTTTAATCATTGATGAAATAGAAAATGGTGTACACACAGAATTACTAAACGCATTACTATTAATGTTCCTTAACAAAAACAATCTTAATTCGCAACTAATATTTACTACACATTATCCGGAAATATTTGAAATGAAAAGACTCGATCAGACTAAGATATTTAAACAAGATCAAGTGGTTTTTTTAGGTAGAAGAAACGGCTTTATGACAGCAGATAGATTATCAGAGATTAAACATGATGGTAAAAAGTTAAGAAATGATATTTCAATAGCAAAAGCATATAGAGATAAAATTGTATCAATACATCCAGATAAAGAAGAAATAGAAAAATTACTGTTTTTTATAGAAAAATAGTAATTATAGATTTAAGGAGGTGATGAAGATTGAATGTATTGTGCAATTTAAAATTATTACATAAAAAAAACTAATGCGCCAACATTAGTCAATGAACAAATAAAATTATGATAAATATTACTTGCACCTATAAGTAGTATATCATAATTTTATATTGTTTTTCCAATAATTATTAAAAAATAAAAAATCTAATTATATTAGGAGGAAACAATGATAGAAAAAAATATAAATAAAGATGAAATAAATAAAATGTATAACGATATTGCTGATGAACTTAACATATCTGATAGTGTTTTTGAGAGTGCTAACAGGAGTTATCACGCGCTAGGCTTATACTTGAGTAATAATATAAAAGATTATAAAGTAGAAATTTTTCCACAAGGGTCAATGAATCTTGGAACATTAATTAAACCAATTAGTGATAAAGACGATTACGATCTTGATGCAGTATGTAAGGTTAATTATGATTTTGAATCTCCGGGTGAATTAAAAAATCTTATAGGAGATACTTTGAAAAAAAGCGATATGTATTCTAAATTACTTGATCCAGAAGAAGGGAAGAGATGCTGGACGTTAAAATATGCAGACAACGCGCAATTTCATATGGATATATTGCCTTCTGTTCCAAACAATGATGCTAAAAACAAATCTATAAAAATAACACATAAAGAAGGCGATTTATACAAATTTATCACCTCTAGTCCAGAAGACTACGCTGATTGGTTTAAAAACTTACAGGAACGCGAATATAAGATATTATTAGAAAAATATTCAGCAGATGTAGCTGATTTGAAAAAATTTAATAAAAGAACTACATTACAAAAAACTATTCAAATTTTGAAGAGACATAGAGATGTTAAGTATGCAAATATTCCTGAGGTTGAAAGAGAAAATAAACCTATATCTATTATAATAACAACATTAGTAGGAAAAATGTATACAGGAAATGAAACGATTTTAGATTTAATAGAAAAATTTGTGTGTAATTATCACAATTATATTACAGTTAATTCAAAAGGATGTTATGTTATAGAAAATCCAATTAATAGTGAAGAAAATTTTGCAGATAAATGGAACATATATCCTGAAAGAAAAGATGCATTTTATAAATGGATAGAAGAATTAAAATATGATTTAATAACTAATAATTTTATGCTATTTTCTGATTTAGTAGATAAAAGCAAGGTTCTAAAAAAAGTTTTTGGAGAAAATTTAGTTAAAAGTGTGTTTGAAAAGAAAACATTATCTAATAATGAAAAATATATCAAAAACAATGATGTAGCTACATTGATAAGCGAAGAGACAAATATTCCAGTAAAAGGGCATACTTTCTATGGCAAGTAAGTTCTTTAAAAAACCTAAAAACCTTGCATTACAATTATTAAATTTAAATTTGAAATACAAAAAAATCAGTTCTGAAATTAAAAATAATCATCTTATATGGAATCAAGAAGTCAAACCATCTCCTTTATCAAAAAAGTATATATTAACACTAGATTACGATGGTGTTATTCCTAAAGTATATTTATATAATCAAGGTATAGTTAATGCCAAAGATGATGAAATACCACATTGTTATAAACAACATTATATAAATGATGTCAATGAATATGTCCAAATATGTTTATATTATCCTAAATATAAAGAATGGGGTAGAGATATGTTTTTATCAGAAACTATTATTCCATGGGCAATAGATTGGATATATTATTATGAGCAATGGCGTATTACTGGTAAGTGGTTAGGAGGAGGAATAACCCATGAAAAAAGCAAAAAAAATTCTCTATCCGATTTATAAACTATTTATTCCGTTAATAATTATAATTATAATTTCAAGTTATTTGTCATCAATCTTCGAAATAGTAGATTATAATGGAAATGGATTCTTGTTAAAATTATCAGAAATAACATTTGGACATCCAAGACGTGTAGCGTCTTTTATACTGTTTGTTAGTCAATTATCAGTGGTAAGATGTTACAATTCAAAAAAGGAGTTTGCACCAACAGACTTATATGGAAATTATCCCATATTTATATATAATGTTGCATTTTATTTGCTAGGATTTAAAATAGTAAATTTGAAGATGAAACCAATACCATTACAGTTTAAATTATTACATCAAAAGAATTTTGATCTTATAGATGATACGTATTATTCTCCCGATGAATTTGATTATGATGTTAGTTATTTTGGTAAATTAGATTATAATTCTAAACAAATAAATATTATTGTCGCAGATACTTATATAATTAATGAGGATATGATTAAAAAAACCATTCTTAAAAATTATACAATTAAAATTGATAGAGTAGGACAAGTTGGAGTAAGGACAAATTCAAAAAATTTAATTAATATTCTAATAAATGAAATACAAAAAAATAAATCAACATGTAAAGAATTTAATTTGTTTTTATCAACTCCTGCTTCAATAAATAAATCCATTTACCAACAAGTATTTCAAACAGGGGGAAGAGATAAATTTAAATTAAATATTTATCAACAAGATAATAAAAATAATTATTTATTTAATGAGAACCCTGTTACAATTTCACTTGGGTAGGGATTGAACGGACTATTTATTTAGTTCGTTTTTTAGTGTATATTTATATAGGTAATAATATGAGATATGAGTTTAAAATTATAGAATAATATATAGGGAAAAAAGATTATGAAATATATTAAGAAACACCAAAAGAAAATGACGGATATAGTAATAAGATATTTGGTATGTCTTACAGTAATTACTTAAATATAATGAAGAAGTTTATTGAAAATGAGATAAATTACTACAATATAAAAATGGGCGGAACCGTGAATATCTGCATATTTTATGTCAATGGTTATCCAGTTTGTTAAGTAGGTATAAGGACACTTTAAAATAATTTTTTGGAAGAAAAAGGAAATAGAAAATTATATGTTATTATAATATTATATAGAAAAAAACGGTACTGAACAATAATGCAGAAATCGCATTATAAGAAGCTAAGGCATTAGGATTTAATGGAATTGTAATTAATTGTGATGATAATAATAATCATTTCAAAAAAACCAAACTAACTAATGGTGAATTATTAGAGAATTATTATACAACAACAGGTGGATGGCATAGTAGTATATAATTCATTAACTTGTGTTTTAATTTATAAATTAAAATGCTATAATCTAACTATATTAGAAGTTATCTCAACACCTGATTTATGCCCCATTAAGAGATTAATTGAACCTTTCAATAGAAAGGTTCGTTTTCTTTTTTTCAAAAAAGGTATATAATCATTATAAGGTGATGAAAATGAATAAAGATAATGTTTATAATGATGAACAGATATTTAATGAGTATTTAAAATATCGAAATGATGAGGATAGTCCTCATACTATTGAGGTAAAACCAATTATCATTGATTTAGTTGACAATGTAAATGGGAAAAAAATTCTAGATGTAGGTTGTGGAGCCGGCGATCTTGCTTATTATTTTTCGGAAAATGGTGCAAAAAGTGTTGTAGGTATAGATATATCTGAGAGAGCTATTACTTACGCTAATCATTTTAACAAAAAAGACAATATAGAATATAAAGTGATGAATATTTGTGATTTAGACAAATTAAACAGTAAATTCAATATTGTGATTAGTGATATGGTCTTCAATTATATTAGTGATTTTAAATCGGTTATGAAAAACATATATAACTTATTAGAAGACAAAGGAATTGTTGTTTTTTCACAAATCCATCCATTTTCAACGGCGCCAATAAATGGTAGAGTATGGTCAAAAGACGAACAAGGAAATGACTTCTATCATTTATCAGATTATGGTAAAAACGGTATGAGAGAAACAAGTTATTTTGGCGGAAAGCTAGAAATATTTCATCGCACTTTTGCCAATCTAATTAATACTATAATTGAAACGAATTTTGAAATTGTTGAGTTTATAGAACCATCTCCATCAAAGAAAATAATTGAAAAACTCCCTGATAGAATTAAGGAGATACATAAGCCATCATTTTTGATAGTGAAATTAATTAAAAAGCAATAAATAAAGCTTTGTTCCTATTGGAATATTGCTCATAAAGGAAGTAACTAGTAGAAATACTAGTTTTTATTTACTTATAATTTAAAAAGGTTTATAATAGCATAGATTTTTAATTATAATGTATAAGAAATGGAGAAATAATATGCAAGAAAATTTTGATGTATATAAATATATTAATTATTATTTTAACCATACATATAATGTTGTTTTAGCTTGGAAAGATATTCAGTTAATCTTAATTGAAAATAAAATAATAGATGAAGTAGAATATAACAAAATAAATTCTCTAATTATATGGCACGATAATTCCAAAATATCAAAGGAAGAATTTTTAGGGTATGGATTAAAATTTTTCCCTGTAGATAACAACGCAAAAAATGATGAATTGTTTAAAGAAGCTTGGGAACATCACAAAGAAAATAATCTTCATCATCATCAAAGTTTAAAATACTATCAAGGAAAGTATAAAAAATGTTATTTAATAGAAATGATATGTGATTGGATAGCAATGGGATGGGAGACTGGTTCTTTAGCTCAAGAGTATTATGAACAAAATAAGAATAAAATAGAATTAACAAATGAAGATAAAAAAATTATAGAAGACATTTTTTTGCTAATTAATAAAAGTTGTTGTTTATCAAATCACAAAGCTACAGATAAAGAAAAAGCAATATTATATTTTCGATAGGCCAAATTTTAAAAAATGCTATAAGTAAACTATATTAGAAGTTAGTGCAATACTTCATTTATAATTCTAACTTCTGCAAAAAAAGAACACTCAATTAATAAGTGTTCTTTTTTATATTTTATATATTGTTTTATTTTTCACATAAATAGAATTATATCAAACAATAAAAAAAAAACACACATGTTTTCAATTTGTATGTTTCTTTTGCTACTATTAGTATATACTTTATGGTGATTTCTTTATCCATAATATAAGTTATTTTATATTTGATATGTTTAATTATAAAATCACTATAAAATTATTAGATTATTAACCCAAATACTGTCCACCATTTACATGAAGTACTTGACCAGTCACATAATGTGAATCATCACTTGCTAAATAAACATATGTAGGTGCAAGTTCATATGGCATAGCGCCTCTTCCCATGGCAGAATTAGAACCAAGTGTAGGAATTACTTCTGCATCCCAACAATTTGGCTGAAGTGGTGTCCAAAAGAAACCAGGTGCTATTGCATTTACTCTAATTTTCTTAAGTGCTAAGTTGATAGCCAAAGATCTGGTAAAACCGACTATTGCTCCCTTAGTAGTAACATAATCTATTAATCTAGGTTCTCCATCAAAAGTAGTAACAGAACTTAAGTTTATTATAGAAGAACCCTCTTTCATATGTGGTATTGCTGCTCGAGTTAAGTAAAACATACCGTATATGTTCACTTTCATAGTCCAATCGAATTGTTCATCAGATATATCTTCTAATTTATCTTGTTGATATTGAACACCAGCATTATTAACTAAGATGTCTATTTTGCCAAATTTATTTAGAGTCTCAGTTATAATATAATTACAAAAGTCCTTATCTGATATATCTCCCGATAATAATAAGCATCTTCCTCCTAACTGTTCAATATATTCTTTAGTGAGGTTAGCATCTATATGTTCATTATAGTATGGAATTACTAAATCTGCCCCTTCCTTAGCAAAAGCAATTGCAGCAGCTCTTCCAAGACCGCTATCACCACCAGTAATAATTGCCACTTTATTTTTCAATTTACCACTACCTACATAATTTGGATCATCAAATATTGGTAATGGTTTCATTACATATTCAAGACCAACTATGCCGTTTTGTTCTTGTGGCGGGGCCATAATTTGATATTTTTTGCACTTTAATCCTTCATCTTGATAAAACTTATAGTATAGGTCACCATATGAATAATCATAATTCATTAAAATTTTCCTCCTTCAATCATACAATTTATTTTATGATTATCATTTAATTGTGTAACTAGCCTTATTAAATAATATATTATAAGGAAAATTCAGCTCATGCATTTTATTGTACATATATTCTATCTATAATAAATTCCATTAAGTATTTCTTTTATCAAAAAGTAAATTGTTTAATTATAGTAAAAAATTACTTGGTAGCAATAAGTTTATTGACATAAAAATTGTGGTATGTTAACATTATTATTGATAATATGAAGGGTTCTAATCGTGAAGTGATTGGAATATGTGTGGAGTATGAATAAAACAAAAATTGGCCTATTTTTTCTTTTTTTAGCATTAATATGTCCTTTTCTTACAAATATAAGTGTTATATTTTTATCAGTAATGTTTATTTTTTTAGGAATAGCAATTCTATTTTTTATTCTTGATGGTTTGGCACTTTCAAAATTTGGTGCAATTTC
>JAEWBI010000011.1 GCA_023391185.1 Bacillota bacterium
TATAAAAGTAATAAAGATGGTTCAGCTATGTTAAAGTATAAAGGAGTTCATGATTTAGGTATGTTCTTTGCACATGATAAACGTAAGAGAGACAAAATACAATTACCTATACCTAAACAAGAAAAAGATGAACCAAAAGTTGAGCCAATTAGAACAAAACCAAAAGACAAACCTAAAACAAAAGTAAAGAAAAAAAATGTACCTATGGAAGGACAAATTAGTTTATTTGACTAAAAAGACTAGATATTATTTATCTAGTCTTTTCTTTTTCAAAGTCATTAATTTTTGATTCATATCTAGCAACTCTTGAATACTCTTTGGTTAAGAACTCATCATTTTTTAAAAATGTAGTTGGCTTAAATATTTTTCTTCGATTATTTTCTAATTTTTTAATTATATCATTTTTTTCTTGTATTATTACTTCTTTAAGTTCATCTATATAATTTTGTTCAATTTTACATAATAACTTATTAAAATCAGGAATACTTAATATTCTTAAAGCTTTATAAATCATATTATTATGACATCTAATAACTCCAGGTAATCCTTTTTCTATTTCATTTAATTTTATAGTTATATTATCTTTTATAATATCATTATCTGTTTCAGATAATATCTCTTTAAAATTATTTATTTGAGTATTAAAGAATTCTCTTTGACTTATTTTAATATCAATTAATTCTTTAATGCTTTTCCTTCTACCAACTTCACTATATTCCATTTGCAGTAGGGGATAATCATTTAAGATTCTAGGTTTATTTACTAGAATATTATCTATATGATTATCTACTTCAAAATAATCTTCGGTATTTTTATATGAAGAATAATTTTCTTCTTCATCAAACTCCTTTAAAAAGTCAAATTTACTAAATAAAGGGTTGTCCATTAAAGCTTTAGTCATATTATCTGTTTCTTCATTTAAATTAATTTCACTACTAAAATATAGTTTATTTTGATTGTAAAAATTATTATCTTCTTTAAATATAATTCCTTCTTTGATAAAACGATACATTTCATCATCATATGTGATAGAGTGTTCATTACTTTTTCTAATATGTTTTTGCAAAGCTTTAAAGCATGTATTTAATAAGTATATTAAAGCTGTTTTATTGCCTTTTTCTTTTTTTATAATGTTAAACAATCCTAAATTAATATATATAACATTTGAATAATTATCAATTATTTCAAGATCTAAATATTTTATATATTGAGAATTTCTATATAATTTTGTTCTATTCTTATTTACAATTGTAACGCCTTTGATATTAGGTTTTAAACCGTGCTCAGTGGCTTCTTTTCTAATTATGTAAGTAATAAACCATCTTTGCATATCAAGCGATTTTAAGTAATCTTTTAGTATTAAATTAGCATATATAGAAGAAATTTCTAATTCAATAGGATTTTTATAATCTAAAATATCGATATTATTAGTAGCATAACTTTTAATAATAACTAAATTCTTTTTATTTCCTATTATCTTTTTTACAGTATTGATATAATCTTTATATGATAAGCCAGTTAAAACAGATGCATATTTATCATATAAATCACTTTTTTTTGATAGTTTTACTATCATTGGATGAAAAAGAATTATTTCTTCAGGTTTGTTTTTTAATTCTTTTTTTAATATATTATTTATATAAGTCTCTAATAATTCAGCATTTAACTTATTATTTATTTCTTTTATATCACTGTTAAGTGCTTTATAAAGGCTTTCTTGAAATTCTTTGCTACTTTCTTCTGTAAATAAAATGTCATCCATATATATGCCACCTCTATTATTCATTATAACAAATGTATACATATAAATGCAAAACTACTTTACACATATATACAAAAAAAAGAATATTAAAATATTCCTTTTATTTCATTATCATCAATATACATATTCACAGCTGCTGGTTGTTTAGATAAACCAGGCATTGTCATAATATTTCCCAAATACACAACTATAAAACCAGCTCCAGACTGACATTTTAGTTTATCTACGGTAATTGTATACGGAGTAGGGAAGCCTAACATACTTGCATCATTACTAAGTGAATACTGCGTTTTTGCAATACAAATTGGGTAATTGCCATAACCAAGATTATTTATATCTTTAATTATTTCCTTGGCATTATCAGTAAAAATAATGTTATTTGCTCTATATATTTCAGTACATATCTTAGTTATTTTATCTTCTATACTTTCATTTAAATCATATAAATAGTTAAAGTCTTCTTTCTTATTACAAACGTCAACTATTTTTTTAGCAAGATCACAAGAACCTTCTCCGCCATTTGCAAATGAATCACACATATCAAAAGTCATATTCATACTTTCAATATACTCTTTAACGTATATAATTTCTTCATCAGTATCAGTATTAAATTTATTTAAGCATACAACTATGTTACTTGTATATTTTTTTACATTTTCTACATGAGCTTTTAAATTAATAATACCTTTTTTTATGTAATCTAAATTTGGATTACTTATTTCTTCCTTAGGACAGTATCCGTTATATTTAAGAGCTTTTATTGTAAAATTAATAACTACACAGTTTGGTACAAAACCATTTCTACATTTTATATCAAAGAATTTTTCAGCGCCTAAATCTGCACCGAAACCAGCTTCAGTAACAACATAGTCAGCTAAAGATAATCCTAATTCTGTTGCGATAACACTATTGCAACCATGAGCTATATTAGCAAAAGGGCCACCATGAATAATAACAGGGTTATTTTCAAGTGTTTGAACTAGATTTGGTTTTAATGCATCTTTAAGTAGTATTGCCATCGCATCAACACAACCTAATTCTTTGGCGAATACTGGCTTTTTATCATATGTGTAACCAATTAAAATATTACCTAGTCTTATTTTTAAATCTTTTAGAGAAGTTGCTAAACAAAAAATAGCCATTATTTCACTAGCCGCTGTTATATTAAAACTTTCGGTTCTATTATCTAGTTTAACGTTTCTTAAAGCTCTATCATTCATATCTATACATCTATTAAATAATACGCTTTCTGGGTCAATATTTAAATCATTACCTTGATAAATATGGTTATCTATCATGGCACATAGTAAATTATTACTACTAGTTATTGCATGAAAGTCACCTGTAAAATGTAAGTTAATATCTTCAGAAGGAACTACCTGAGCATAACCACCACCGGTTGCACCTCCTTTAATACCAAAAACAGGTCCTAAAGAAGGTTCACGAAGAACAGCTAAACTATTAAAGCCTAATTTGCATAAAGCATCATGTATACCAATACTAATTGTTGTTTTACCTTCGCCATATGGGGTAGGATTAATACTAGTAACAAGAATAAGTTTTCCTTTTTTTTCACTAGCTTTTTTACTTATTTTAGCTTTATACTTTCCATAGTATTCTAAATCTTCATCATTAAGGTTTAGTTTTAAAGCTACATCCTTTATATTTTGTAATTTTGTAATATGCGTGATTTCTAAATCTGTCATATTATCACCTCAAAATAATTATATACAAAAACAATATTAAAAACAACAAGAAGGCCCTTTTTTTAATAATTATAGGTTTATGAATCACAATTTTAATAAAATAGTTCTCTTTACTAGGTCATCTATAATATATTGTATAGGAGGCGTTATAAGATGCATAGTGAATATATTACTCTAAAATGTATTAGAGACCAAAGAGACAAGCTACTTTTACTAAAATACGCTGATATTGACATAACGAAAATTAGTCAGTTAATGCATAAACTAACACTTAGTTTAATGGATCAATGCTATGAACATGTAGAGAAGTTTGATAGTACTAATAGTTGCACGAGCAAAAAGTATGCAAAAATTCATCAGTTAGTTTTAGAAGAATTAAAAGATATGGCTTATGTTAGAGAAAAATTTATTGAATATTTTTCAAAACCTGGTATTAAAACAAAAGAAGATCTTTTTACATATATCTTTGGTTTTCAAATATCTGCGAGCTACTATAATGAGTATTTATATGCAGTATTAATTGATTCACTTAAGAAGGAATTCACATTAAATTTTTGGAATAAATATGATTTGTCTAGATTTGAAATAGGTACAGATTTTGCCCGAGATTTTTATGTTCTTAAAGATACAAAAAATGAATGTAGTACTGGTAGTGTTAGAATTAACGTAGGTAAGGGCACAGGTATTTTAGATGAATATGTTAGTGATATGACGACATCTAAGAGATTAAAGAAATTAGAGATAATTAAGCAAGTAGCGCTTACTTTAGATAATTATTATAATAAAGACTTTCCTTTTCTAAATAATCCATACAAAGATTCTAGTTTAGAATTAGTTGATCATATAAGGGTTTATCAAGATTATGAAAGACCTACACAATTTATAAAAAGAATATAAATTAAGTATTCCTCCCTTTCTAATTATTATAGGGGCTATAAGTAATAAATATAAGGTAATATAGGCTAAATACTTAGATGAACTTGCAAAATTATAAAGTTATGCTATAATAATGTAATCTAAATTTGTAGGGAGGTTTTGAAAATGATAGTTAATAAGTTATTAAGTATTAAAAAAGATAATAATATTGTTTTATATAATATTTCTTTTGATGACCAAAAACTATGCAAATTTCTAGACCAATTAAATGAAAGATATACAAAAACAGAAAATGATATTATTGAAACAACTTTTTTAGGATTAAAACCTCTTAGTTACGGTAAGTATGATTCAATGCAAGATATATGTACTGTAAAAGAAAATGGCTTACATGAAACAAAAAAGGAAAAAGAGAGTGAAGAATATTTTAAATCATTAGGTGGAACTACTAAAGAATGGGAATTCTTATCTGATGAAGAAAAAATGATATTTATGCCTATTGATGGTATAAAAAAAGGTAAACTTAAATTAGAAGTTGTTTATCCATCAGTATTATATAAAATTCTAAAAGAAACATTTTTACCAAAAGATAGTAATAAGTGTATTATAGATGGTACTATGTTAACTAAATTATCTAACCACATTTTTAAAATACCAAATAGTTTTATTTACGATAAGACAATCGACTTAGAGGAAAAGAAAAAAAACTGGAATGATCCAGGTATAGCTTTCTTCTCAAAAGAAGATTATAATAATTACTTAAATCGTTGTGCTAGAAATATTAATAAAGATGATATTAAGATTAGTCATAGAGAAAGTAAAAATATACTTTCTGATATTGGTGAAATTGTATATAGACTTCAAGAAATTTTATATTGTGAACAAATAGGTATGTTTCCAATTGATTTAAAGTTATCTGAAGAGTATGAAATTTTGATAAGATTCGGTATAAGAAATGAAAGTTTTGAATGGCTTGATAGAAAGCTTGACTTAGCTGGAATTGATTATGATGGTGGAGCAGTTGTTAGCGAAAAAAGTAAATTAATTTGTGAAAATTATGATTTAAATGGTATTAGAACAGAACAAAATATTATTGATCGCATTGCCAGAAAAAAATCAGAAATCGAAAGATTAGTTGGCACTCAAAACAAGGTTGTTAGTGAAATAACTGACTTTATCCAAGATAATAATCATGAACATACAAAAGTTATAAAAGCAGCTTAGTCTGCTTTTTTTCATGACAAAATTACAACATTTTTTTAAATATATGGTATAATACTTTTAGAAATTAAAGAGGGTGGAATCTTGAAAAAGTGTGTATTAATTATTAATCCTAATAGTGGTAAAGACTTATCTGAAGATTATATACTAGATTACCAAGAAATACTAAAAAAACACGATTATGAAACGGTTATATATTTCACAGCGCGTTCTAAGCACGCAACTGAAATAATAAGATATCTTGATAGTAATGTAGATCTAGTCGTTTCTGTTGGTGGAGATGGTACTTTTAACGAAGTGGTTACTGGTAATTTAAAAAGAAAAGAACCATTACTTCTTGCTCATATACCACTTGGAACAACTAATGATATTGGCGCTATGTTTGGTTATGGTAGTGATGTTTTAGAAAATTTTAAGTTAGCCTTGGAAGGAACTGTTAAAAAAATTGATATTTGTACTATCAATAAGAGACCTTTTGTTTATGTAGCAGGGTTTGGTAAGTTTATGAATGTTCCTTATGAGACACCACGTAATTTAAAAAGTAGATATGGTCATTTTGCGTATATTATAGAAGGACTTAAAAGTTTTGTTAACCCAACTGAACTATATGATTTAACTTATAAAATAGGTGATAAGGTTTATAGTGGTCAATACTCTTTTATGCTTATATCAAATGCTAATAGAATAGCTGGTATAAATAACTTTTATAAAGATGTTAAACTTGATGATGATCAGTTTGAAGTGATTTTATGTAATTTAACAAAAAAAGCTGATATAGTTAAGTCTTTATACATGATAGCTACATCAAATATAACTGAAGCCAAAGGTTTTGAATTTTATAGGCTTAACGAGCTTGAAATTAAATTTAATGAGGTGCCTGAAAATGCTTGGTGCATTGATGGAGAAAGACTAGACGATGAAACTACGACTTATAAAATAGAGATAGTTAAAGATTTTAGTATTCTTATGCCTAGAAAGAACATAAAGAAATTATTTATTACCAAGTAATTTTTTCTTTTTTGAAAGGGGATTAACATGAATTATCAAAAAAGACTAGATGAAATGCTAGAAAAAGTATCTACAAAAGAGGAAACTCCTAAGTTACTACTACATGCTTGCTGCGCTCCATGTTCTAGTTACTGTATAGAATACTTAGCTAATTACTTTGAAATAACAATATATTACTATAACCCTAATATTGAACCATTTGAAGAATTTGATAGAAGAGCTAATGAAATGAAGAGATTTCTTAGCACTTTTGAAACTAAAAATAAAGTTAATTGTGTTATAGAACACTATGATAATGCTGAATTTGAAGATGTAATAAAAGGGCATGAAAATGATGCAGAAGGAAGTAATAGATGTTTTATTTGTTATAGACTTCGTATGGAAGCAGCTGCTAGATATGCTAAAGAACATGATTTTGATTATTTTACAACCACCTTATCGGTTAGTCCTTATAAAAACAGTAACAAGTTAAATGAAATTGGCGAAGAATTAGAAAAAGAATTAGGAATTAAATATCTATATGCTGACTTTAAGAAAAAAAATGGTTATAAAAGAAGTGTTGAGCTTGCTAAGGAATATGACTTATATCGCCAAGATTATTGTGGTTGCAAATATTCAAAACTTGCCAAAGAAAAAAGAGAATTGTTAAAAAATGAAAAAGATTTAGCTTCAAAAGTAGAAGAACCTAAAAAAGAAGAAGTAAAACCTGATGTTGCCAATTTATATAATAATTCTTATAATAAAACAGTAATAAAAGAAAAGAAAAAAGATAAAGATCCAGACATGTTTAAATTTCATGATATAAAGAAAAGAGATACTAAAAGATTTGCTATTTTTAAGGCACTATGGAGTATTATTAAAATTGGAATACTAATTACAATACTTGCACTAGGTGTATATCTATTAGTTAAGGTTTTCCCTAAACATAATGCTGTTTTGATTCCAACTGAAGATAGTAAAGCTACTATAAATGAATTATATATTTACGGTAACCATATGAATTTAAGAGGTAACTTAAATATCACTTCAGATAACGTTACAGATGTTAATCTTGTTATGATAGGTAGAAATAATAATGTAGAATATGATTTGAAATACACTGTCGAAAATGATAAAGTAGATTTTTATATAGCTGACTCTTTAAATACAGGTTTTTTACTTGACAATATGTTAATAGATAATTATATTTTATTTATTAAGGTTGTTGCAGACAAAGAAAGTTTGTATTATGCTTTAGACAATACTACAGATTACGATGATACAACATATTACGGAATATCTGATGATAATGTAAGTAAAAAGTTTATCATTACTAATGAATCAAAATATCATAGTATGGCTGTTAATATTAGTAAATCAACTGATGAAGTTTATGATGTTATTATAGATCCAGGACATGGGGGTTCAGATGTAGGTGCTTGTTATAATAAGAAGTGTGAAACTGACTATACATTAGTACTTTCTAATTTACTAAAAGAAGATTTAGAAGATGCTGGTTTTAAAGTGGCATTAACTAGATCAAAAGATGAGTGGATAGATAAATATGGTGAAGATGGACGTGTAACAAAAGCTTATGAAAGTAACGCAAAAATGTTAATCTCTATTCATTTAAATGCTAGTGATATAATTCAAAATGGCTTTGAATTATATACTTCTAATAATATTGACTATGAATTTGCAAGAAACTTAGTATCTGAACTTGATAAAATAAGTGATTTTACTTATTCCTATAATCCATTTAGAAAAGTTGAACCTGGTATTTATACTAGAACTTTTAATGGAACAGATTTAAATAATCTTGCTAAAGAAGCAGATGAAAAAGAATTTGAACCTTTTAGTGTAAGTTTAAGTACAAATTATTATTTTATGATTAGAGAGACTGGTGGGTATATGACTGGAGCTTATGTTGATGGCAGAGACGATGAAGATGCCAATCCATATGTTAACTCTAATAGAGGACTTGAAAGTTACATTTTAGAATTAGGATATATAACTAGTCAAACTGATTTAGACTATATTGATAAATATAAAGAAGATTTTATGAAAAGTGTTAGTGAATCTATAACTTCATATTATAATAAATAATTCACATTAAAGACACATACATATGTAATAATATACCGGAATAAGGAATTAGTAGGTGATATAAATGAACATATTAATAGTTGATGATGAAACATTAATAAGAAATGTAATAAAAGAATATTCATCAAGTGAAGGATACCATATTTTTGAAGCGAGTGATGGTTTAGAAGCAATAGAGATGGTTAAAAACAATAATATTGATTTAGTTGTACTAGATGTTATGATGCCTAATTTAGATGGTTTTTCAGCATGTAAAGAAATTAAAAGAATCAAGAATATTCCAGTAATAATACTATCAGCAAGAAAAGAAGAATATGATAAGTTAGTTGGATTTGAACTTGGAATAGATGATTATATGACAAAACCATTTAGTCCAAAAGAACTAATGGCAAGGATAAAAGCTGTAAGTAAGAGAAATACTGTATCTGATGAATTTAAATATGAAACACTTGTTATTAATTATGCTGGACATACTGTTACTATTGATGATGAAGAATTAAAGCTAACACCAAAAGAATATGAAATATTATGCTATTTAGTTCAAAATAAAAATATTGCGGTATCACGTGAAACAATTTTAAGTAAATTATGGGGATATAGTTTCTTTGGTGATGATCGAACTGTTGACACACATATAAAAAAATTAAGAAACAATTTAGGAAAATATAGAGACTTAATTACTACGGTTCGTGGTATGGGATATAAATTTGAAATTAAAAATAAATAATATTGAAGATGAAGTATTAAAAATCTTTGATAAAATAAAAAAAGTAAAAACAAATAGTTTGAAATTTAAAATATGGTCATATTTAATAATCTTTTCTATTTTGATTTTGCTTTTTCTTTGGATATTCCAAATATTATTCCTAAATAGTTTTTATGAAAGAGCTAAAGTAAAAGAGATAGGTAGTACAATAACTACCATAAAAACAACTTATGAAAACAATACTTTGTATAATACGATTGATGAAGTGGCAAGAGATAATGGGATATGTATACAAATAATTACTAATAAGGCTATTGTATATGATTCTACATCCTTTAATAGAGGCTGTCTTCCAGATCAAACTGTAAAAGATTATAAGCAAGCTTTTATTAATAGTTTACTTGATGAAGAAACGTATAAACTTATTAATCCAAGATATGATAATGAAGTGTTAATAAGAGCAATTAAACTTAATAATAATACATATGCTTTTGTAAGTACATCTCTAGAACCACTTGATTCAGCAATAGGGATACTGCAGCATCAACTTATTATAGTAACTTTTGTAGTTTTACTTCTATCATTTATAGTAGCTTTCTTTATCTCAAAAAGAATAAGTAAACCTATAGAAAAAATTAATAGAAGTGCAACTAAAATGAGTAGAGGCGATTATGAAACAAGATTTTATATTGATGAAGATATAGATGAATTAAATAACCTAGTAAATACTTTGAACTTGACAACTAAAGAACTAAGTAAAACAGAAGAACTTAGAAGAGAACTTATGGCTAATGTTAGTCATGATTTAAAAACACCTCTTACTATGATAAAAGCATATGCTGAAATGGTTCGTGATTTAACATATAAAGATAAAAAGAAACGTGAAGAAAACTTAAATGTAATTATCGAAGAAACTGATCGTTTGAATGTTCTTGTTAATGATATTCTGGATTTATCTGTTCTTCAATCTAAAACAAATAATTTAAATATTACTACTTTTGATATTACAGATTTGATTAAGAATATTCTTAGAAGATATCGTATTCTCGAACAAAATAGTCAGTATACTTTTATATTTAATTATAATAAAGAATTATTAATAAGTGCTGATCAACTTCGTATTGAGCAGGTAATATATAATTTACTTAATAATGCGGTAAATTATACTGGTAGTGATAAAAAAGTAACTATAAACATTATTGATAATGGTAATAGCAGTGCTAGAATTGAAATTGTAGATACTGGCAAGGGTATTAAAAAAGAAGAGATTAAACTTATTTGGAAGAAATATTACAAGGTTGATAAAACTCATAAGCGTGATAAAATTGGTACTGGTATAGGTCTTTCAATAGTAGAAAATATTCTAATTAATCATAATTTGAAATATGGCGTGGATTCTATAATTAATAAAGGTACTACTTTCTGGTTCGAAGTTAATAAAAGTAAAAAATGATACACTACTTAATAATTGTTAATTTAATTGCTTTTATTATATGTGGTTATGATAAAGTTATGGCTATTAAACACAAGTATAGAGTACCAGAAAATATACTACTGTTTTTGTCATTTATAGGCGGATGTATAGGTTTTGCTATTGGTATGTATATATTTAAACATAAGACAAAAAAACTTAAATTCAGGCTATTAGAACCAATATTTGTATGCTTATGGATTTATATATTAATAAGGATGATTTAGTCATCCTTTTTTCTTCACTAAAATAACATTTATCCTCCATTTTATTTTCACACAATATTTATATTATTATAGTGAAAGGAGAGAAAGAATGTATATTTTTAAAAATGCTTATTTAAATATTGCTAGAGCAAAAGGAAGAAATATATTAATAGGATTAATTATTATGGCTATTACTCTTGGTGCATGTATAACCATTACTATTAATAAGTCTGGTAATGCTTTAGTAGACAATTACAAAGAAAATAATCCATTAGAAACGTCCCTAAGTCTAGATACAATGTCATATAGAAATGCAACTGATGAGGAAAAAGAAACTTTTGAGTTACTTAATGTTGATACTATTAATGAAATTGGTAATTTAGATATGGTAACTGGTTATTATTACACAGTTCAAAGTAGCTTAAATAGCGATGATATAGAGGCTATTAGCTATGATGACTTATTTGCTAAACCAGGTGAAAGTGAGGAATCAAGTACAAATAGTAGTGATTCTAACAGTGATAGGCAGGTTCCTAATAATGGTGGAGGAAAAATGCCATTTTCATCAGGAGACTATACTATAATTGCTTATTCAGATATATCTTATGATGAAGATTTTGTTGATGGAAATAAGAAAATTATTGATGGTTCAATGATTGATAAAGAAAGTACAGAAAATGTAATCGTTATTAGTGAAGAACTTGCTGATCAAAATGATTTAAAAGTTGGAGATACTGTTACTTTTATAAATACTAATGATGAAACAATTACTTATGACTATAAGATTGCAGGTATATATGAAATAGTTAATGATACTACTAGTTCTATGCCAGGCAGAATGCAAGGTAATAGTAGTAACCAAATCTATACTAATATTTCTGTATTAAATCAAATTGTAGAAGATGATGGTACTGAAACAAGTTCATATTCAATGTTTAATAGTATTACATCAAATTTCTATATAGCTTATGAAGATTTAGATAAATTTACTGAGGCTGTTAGAGAATTAGGTGTTAGTGATTATTATAATATTAAAACTAATGAAGATGAAATAACTGCAGCATTAGAACCAATTAAAAGTATTGCTAGTTTTTCATTTACATTCTTAATTGTTATATTAGTAGTTGGTGGCATTGTTCTTACAATTATTAACCTATTTAATATAAGAGAAAGAAAGTATGAAATAGGAGTTTTAAGAGCAATAGGAATGACTAAAATTAAAGTGACATTGCAGCTTGTTTCTGAAATATTTATGGTGGCTTTAATTGCTTTGATAGTAGGTACAACAGTTGGAACTATTTTATCGCAACCAGTAAGTAATTATATGCTTTCAAATGAAATAGAGA
The DNA here is from genome assembly GCA_023391185.1 of Bacillota bacterium. GTDB lineage: Bacteria > Bacillota_I > Bacilli_A > RF39 > UBA660 > RGIG4266. Next base: position 12,388 of record JAEWBI010000011.1, read on the forward strand.
GTTATACTACAAGCCAAAATAATATAAGTGAAAATTTTGGTGGTGAAGGTTTCGTAAGACCTGGATTTAATGGTGGTCCAAATTCTTCAAGTACAAATAGTAATTCTTCAAAACCAAGTGGCAATACACCTACTAATATAAGTGCTGATGATTATGTATCATCACTTGAAGTACATACTGATTTTATAACAATAATTGAACTTTTTGGAGTAAGTTTACTTCTTACAATAATAAGTGGTATAACTGCTGTTATGTTCGTAAATAAATATGAACCAAATAAGATACTGCAGAATAGGGGGTAGAATTAATGGCAATACTAGAAATTAAAGATTTGAATTTTACATATGATGGAGAAAGATTCGTGTTAAAAGATATAAATATGAATTTTGAAAATGGGATTATGTATGGTATATATGGTAAAAGTGGTGCTGGAAAATCTACTCTACTTTCCTTACTTGCCGGTTTAGAAAAAACAAAAAATGGTACCATATTATATGATGGCCAAGATATAGATTTTATTAGCCGTGAGAAATATCGTTCTAGTGCAGTAGGAATCATATTTCAAAGTTATAACTTATTACCTCAATATACAGCTTTAGAGAATGTAATACTTTCAATGAATATAAGTGGTATTAAAGAAGATAACAAAGAAGAAAAAGCACTAAGATTACTTGAAAAAGTCGGTATAGATTTTGATAAAGCAAAAAGAAGAGTTTTGCAATTATCAGGTGGTGAACAACAAAGAGTATCAATTGCTAGAGC
>JAEWBI010000027.1 GCA_023391185.1 Bacillota bacterium
CATCACCACACTTAACACAATTACTATTTTTAATATCAACTTTTTGACCAAATAATTCTATTGTTTCATACATAAACTACTCTCCTAATAACCATTCTTTAACCTTTTTAGAATAGAATAAAGATCCCATTGCACCATAATATTTAAAGCCTTTTTTAGTTACTTCCACTATATTATTACTAATTTTTATATATTTATTATTTATTAAATAATCTAATTCTTTTTCATAATATTTTTTTGAATCATCCTTTAAAATATCACTTACTATATCTAAATTAAACTTTCCAAAATATAAACTAATCATAATATATTTAGCTACTAATTCTTCTTTTGGAAGTAAATATATATCATCAGCATAAAATGTTCCCTTTTTAAAACATTCTTCAATAGACTCATGATTCTTACCTATATTATAACTGATACCTAGTTTTGATTTTGACTGAGCAGCAATACCAAAACCTTTATATGAAATATTATCTATCATACGATATCTTAAATAAGAAGATAAACCTAAATCTTTGTTATCCTTACTAAAAGTATTTTGACCAAACTCTGCTTTATAACCAAGCTTAATTAAACTATCATATATAACTTTATATTGTTTATATAATTGATCTTTTGAAATACTCTTTTTATTATTAATTTGGTTATAACGCATTTCGTATAATGTAACTTGATTAGGATTAAGGATTTTAACACATCTTACTGAATTTTCTATATCGGTCATTGTTTGACCAAATATTCCGTACATAAAATCAATATTTATTTTCCTAATACCATTTTCTCTAATAAGATTAAAAGTAGTTAACATTTTATCCACAGTAACAATATTTCGGTTTTGAGTATTTAACATTTTCGTATTAGTTGTTTGAACACCAAGGGATATTCTTTTAAACCCCGAACTAACTATTAACTTTAGTTTATCTACATCAAGTGTATCAAACGTTGCTTCTATACTAGGTTCATAATCAGTAATAGTTTTTAAGTCATTTGTTCTTTTGGCTATATCCATTAATCTAGTAAAATTATCTATATTAAGACAAGTTGGTGTTCCACCACCAATATCGAAACCATATAGTTCAAAACTATTTCTTTCTATAAATTTCATTACATCTTTTTCAAGTATATCTATATACTTTTTTTCATATTCATCATTATCTTTTCTAAACTTTATGTATTCACAAAAAGCACAAAGTTTATTACAAAATGGTATATGAATATATAAACATAATTTATTTTCTCCTTGAAATAATACATCATTATCTTTTTTATATTCTTCCCAGTTGCTTTTATCAAGAGGATATGAAGTATTACAGTAAGGACTATTTATAGCCGCTTTAAAAACTTTATCTATTAACATCTACTTGAATATCTATCTATACCGCAACTGCTTGAATAACTACTTGAATATCTACTTGAACCACAACTACTTGATGTATTTTCATAACTATCATAATAATTCTTTGTATTACGATTTTCTGTGTTTGTTTTTCTTTCTTTTAAACAAGATCCAATAGTATATACTTTAGACTCCTCTTTTTCTTTATTTAGATCGTTATTAGTTATTAAAGTACTTCTTAGTATTTCAATATAAGCTTCATCTACTGTTATAGACCTATTTAATATTATTTTTATATACCTTTTTAAAGAATTTATAGCTATTACATCTTCATTGGAAATAGAATGTTCTCTTTTTAAATTATTCATTAGGATATCAATATTCATTAATACCTTATCCTCAGATAATTTATTTTCAATACCATTTTCAATAACTTTTTTTACAAACCTATATATATCCATATTTTTTCTCCTATCTTAGATTGTTATACAATCTATTTTCTTTTATATACTTATAAACTTCAAAATCAATATAGTTTAAGATTTCATTTGTATTAAGATTATTTAAATTATCTCTAATATCAGTTGAAGATAACTCCCCAGTTTTAATATTAGCTATTACAATATTTTCTTTATAATATTCATACTTATTTACTAAATTATTTAAGTCTATTTCATTACGATTAATAACTATAATTTTATAATTTTCTAGTATATATTTATACTCTCTCCATGTATCTAGTTGTTTTAGATTATCCGCACCACATATGAAATAGATTTGATCATCAGGGTAAATACTTCTGAAGTGATTTAAAATTTGAAAGGTATATGTTAATTCAGTTTTAAATTCATAATCAGAGACATCTAAATTCACATTCTTTGCGCACATAATTTTAAGCATATTATATCTATCTATGTCACTTACTAAGTCTTTTTTATTATATTTATTACCTGTAGGTACATAAATAACCTTATCTAAATAATCATTATTAATAAGATCTAGAGCTATGTTTTTATGCATTTTATGTGGTGGATTAAAACATCCTCCAAATATACCTATTCTCATACTATTCCTCCTTATATATTTACTGGTTTATTACTATCAAAATCTTTATATAGTAAACCATCTTCACGAAATACCATATATCTATTTTTTGCTTCCATACAGTTTTCATCAAATATTATAGATCTATTTCCATGATAGTTTTCTATTCCATTTTTTAAATTACTAATTGTATCTTCCAAAACTTTATTATTTTTAATCCACTCATCAATTATAGGATTAACGCCTTTACTATCATGTAATACTTTAAAAGTTACTTGTTTAACTTTATTTGGAATTACTTTTAGAATATCATCAAGACTCTTATTATCAAATGTATTTGTTAAAATAAGAACATACCTAGATTCTTTATCTACAACATCTATTATATTTAATAGTTTATAATCACTAATACTGTAAGCTACAATATCTAAATCATTAAAAACATCTATCTTTTTATAGTATCTTGTTTGTAATTCAATTTTTATATCATTTCTATTTTGACGGGTTAGTTTAATAACATCCTTAATATAATCTAAATCTTGAACAGGTTCATTTGTACCTGTTATAACAACTGTTTTTAAATCAGTATTAGTTTTTATAATATTAATATAATTTTGTTCCCAGATGTTCTTTTTATCTTTATAATTATTATCAAAAAGATTATGATGCTTATGCGTTTTAGCTATACAAAATGGACAATTAAATATGCATTTTCTAGCTGGTGTAAGTACCTGCAGACTTTTCATATTACTTATTATTTTTTTCCTTTACCATATTTAGTATTTCTTGTTTTCCATTAAATAATGGTTTTAAAGATTCTTTATTATTTAAAGCATTAATAATCTTCGCCATTCTATTTGAACAATCTACTTCTTGATACCAAGTTTCTTTTTTTATTATATCTGATACATAAGATAAGTTAGTAGTATATAACTTGTTGAATAATCCTTCATTATAAGCTTTTATAAAAGCATTAGGTCCTTCAGTAAGTAGTGCGAATGTTGCGACAAAGTAGATTTTATTAGCTCCTTTTTCTTTTAATAAAGTAGCAACTTCTATCATTGATGAACCACTCGCTATCATATCATCAACAATAATAATATTTTTACCTTTAACATCAGCTCCCATATAAACATGTTCAACAATAGGATTCTTACCATTTACTACTTTACTTAAATCTCTTCTTTTATAAAATACACCTACATCACTACCTAGCATTTCAGCATAGTATCTAGCTCTTTCCATAGCTCCCATATCAGGACTTACTACAAGTAAGTTATCAATATCTTCATTTGTAACTAAATCAGTTAATATATTATGAGTAGGATAAAAATTTTCAAAAGGAAGATTTGGTATAGCGTTAGCAACATTTGGATCATGAGCATCAAATGTAACAATATGATTTACACCTAGAGTTTCAAGTTCTTTGAGTGCTATAGCACAGTCAAGGGATTCTTTTCCTTTTCTTTTATGTTGTCTTGATTCATATAAAAGTGGCATTACAAGTGTTATTTTATATGCATAACCACTTATGGCAGATATTACTCTTTTAATATCTTGGAAGTGTTCATCGGGAGACATATGATGAGTGAAACCATGCATATTATAAGTTACATCATAATTACCAACATCACTTATTATGTAGATATCTTTGTCTCTTACTGTGCCACTGATTTTTATTTTACCTTCTCCATTACTAAATCTGTCTCTTGTAATAGGAATAATAAAATCATCTTCACTATCTCTCATTTTTTTTAAATAATCATTTGTTTTTTTTCCTAAACCTTCAATATTATCAAGTACTATTAATCTTAAATCTTCCTTTTTCATAATTATCTCCTTTTTACATACTCTTTTGCTTTTTCCAAAGCATAGGCACTATTTAATCCTTCAATATAATTCATTTCAATTAGTTCTAAAGCTTCTTCATAAGTACATATAAAGTACTTTACAAATTCACCTTCATCTAAATTTTGATCACTAACTTTTATACAATCTTTAGCAATGAAGTAATGGTTATATGCAGCAGAACATCCTTGATCTTGATAAAAACTACCTAGTTTAATTATTTCACTAGCACTGTATCCTGTTTCTTCTAAAAGTTCTCTTCTAGCCGCATTTTCAGGATGCTCACCTTGTTCAATATAACCAGCTGGTAAATCAACACCAACAGTTCTTTTTGTAAAAACTCTAGGTTCTACTGATAAAATAATTTCACCACTTGTTGTAATAGGTACTATAATAGCTGCACTACCATCAGCACCATTTTTTAATATTTTATCTCTTCTAATAGTTTGATTATTATTTAAAGTAAAATTAAATCTTTCAATATTAAGAAATCCTTTATTTGTCTTATTTTCTAATACTTTTACTGTTTTAAGTTCTTCAATATATTTTTTTAATTCTTCTAACTTTTCTTTACGCATGTTTTACTAATTCCTTACTTCTTTGTTCAACTTCTTCTTTATGTTCAAGAATTAACTCTTTCTTTAATTTTAATAATTCTTTAGTTAAGTCAACATAATATTTATGTGGTTTTTCTAATCTTCTAACTTCTGGATATAAAGTATCCATTTGTTTATTGCAGTAATCCTGTTTTTCTTTAATAGTTGGATCATTATATACTAACTGTCCATCTTTAAATAATTGTTGTTGTAATTCTTTTACTTCATAATTTCTTAATTCTTTTGTATTTAATTCATTTTCTGGATCAATTAAAGTAAATACATCACTTGGGATTAACTCATCATGTATTGCGATTACATCACCAAGAGCATATCCAGTTTTCTTATCATAGAAACGATATACTTTCTTATATCCTGGATTAATCATTTTTGCAATATCGTTACTTAATTTAATCTTAGGAGTAATTCCACCGTTTTCTTCTTTTCCAACTAATTTATAAACAACTCCAACTCTTTCCTTTGGAGCAGCAATATTATCACCAGCACCAATACTATCTATAACGGCACCTTCAGCTTTTAGAGATTTAATAGTTTTAGGGTCAAGTCCATTTGATAAGCATATTTTAGTATTTGGGAAACCAGCTTCATCAAGCATTTTTCTTGCTTCTTTAGATAGATATGCTAAATCTCCTGAATCAATACGAATACCTTTTAAAGTATAACCATTAGGTATTAAGTATTCTCTAGCAACCCTGATAGCATTTGGTATACCACTTTTTAATGTGTCGTATGTATCTACAAGGAAAACTGTATTATTTGGATATGTTTTAGCATATTTTAAGAATGCTTGATACTCACTATCTTCTTCTGTTACCATAGAGTGTGCCATAGTTCCCATAACTGGAATTCCATATTTCTTTCCAGCTTTAACATTTGATGTGCCAACACAACCAGCTATATAAGAACATTTACTAGCTAGTATTGCTGCAGCAGGTCCATCTGCTCTTCTTGCACCAAATTCCATAATTGGAATACTTCCTGCAGCATCAGTCATTCTTTTAGCAGCTGTTGTAAATTTAATGCAACTATTTAAATAAGATAGAATAGCTGTTTCAATTATTTGTGCTTCAATTAAGTTTGCTCTTACTGTTATAATTGGCTCATTAGCAAATACTGGAGTTCCATCTGGAATAATTTTTATATCACCTGTAAATTTGAAATCTTTTAAATATTGTAAAAATTCTTCATTAAATTGTCCTAAACTTCTTAGATATTCAATATCATCATCTTCAAATTTTAAGTTATTAATGTAAGCAATTATATCATCTACTCCGCCCATTAAAGCGTAACCATTTTCAAATGGAATATTTCTAAAGAAACCATCAAAGTAAACCTTTTCATCTAACTTCTTATCATTAAAATATGTTTGTGCCATAGTAAGTTCATATAAATCAGTCATCATTGTTTCATTATTTTCCATAGTTCATTCCTCTTTCATATTTTTTAACTAGTTGTATTCCGCCTTGTTTCATTAATTTATAAGCAATATCGTTATACTCATCACGATTATGCCAAGGAGCATCATATGTATCCATTGCATTCTCCGGAACTATTACTTCTACTCGTCGATTTAATTGATTAAATAAGCATTTGGTTGGAATTATTGCTTGAATGCCACATATATCAGTACATCCTCCTACAAAAACTGCTCTTTTAAGATTTTTAAGTTTTGTTAGAAGTTCAATGTATTCAGGTAATATTGCTACACAAGTTGAATTCTTTTCAAAAACAAACATCTTATGCTCATATACTCTTAATTCTGGAACTAATAATGCTTCACTATCTCCTTTTTTACAATGTTTTGGATAATCATCAAATTCTACTGATTCATCATCATGAGCTTCTTTTGCTTCAATAATAAGAGACTCATCATCATTTTCAAATTCTTTTGTTAATCTTAATACCTCTGGGATTATTTTTTGCATGTAAATGTTTTTCATACTACCTTCTGTTGTAAATCCGTTAACCATATCTACAATTACTAATATCTCTTTAATTTTCTCTAATTGTTCAATTGACATATTTTCTAATTTCATAAGTTTATCTCTCTTTCTATATTTGTTATTATCTTTTTGTTAATAACAAATCTTATAATTAATCAAGAGTTTTCTCTCTTGTTATTAACATTATATTAAAAACAATTTAAAATGTCAACACTCTTTTTAATATTTTGTTAAAAAGATGTAAAAAATAAAAAATAAGATAGTAATTTATCTTATTTTATCTATTATTTCTTCAAGTCCCATAGCCCTTGAACCTTTAAAATATATTACTGTATCATCGCCTAAATCCTCTTTTAAATCTAAAACTAAGTAATCTTTTTCTATATAATGATTGCTTAGTTTTTGACAACTGTTACCAATATATTTTGATTCATTGCCATATGTATATACCTTATTAATACTTGTTTTTCTAATATACTCCCCTACTTGTTTATGATAATATGAACTATCTATACCTAATTCTAACATATCACCAAGTACTAATATTTTATTTTTATATTGTAAATTATTTACATAATCTATACCTACCATCATACTCTCAGGATTAGCATTGTAGCTATCATCAATTATTAATGTGTTTTTAATAATCAGTTTTTTCATACGAATACTTTGATAATCATCAAAACCTTTTTTTATCTCAGAAGTTGTTAAATTTAAATATTTAGCAATAGCAATACTAGCACATATATTATAAAGATTATGTTTGCCATATGTATCAACTTTTATTTCAGTATCATCAATATATATATTTATACTACTATCGTTTTCTAAATAATCTAAATTCTTAATACTAAACTCTATCTTATTATCATAAATTACATTCTTTAGATAATCATCATCACCATTAATAAAAAGCATTTCTAAATCATTGTCTGTAATCTCTAATTTCGCCTTTAATATTTCTTCTTTTGATCCAAGATTACCTATATGCGCAGTACCAATATTAGTAATTAAGCCTATATCTGGTTTTAATATATCAACCATATCTTTTATTTCACCAGCATGATTCATACCAAGTTCAAAAACTGCAACATCTTCTTCTTTTAATTTAAGAAGCATCTTACAAATACCAATTACATTATTATAACTTTTTATACTTTTAAATACACTATATTTACCACTTAAAACACTTGCTGTCATTTCTTTAGTTGTGGTTTTACCATTAGAACCTGTAATTGCTATTATCTTTCCCTGGTACATATTTCTATAATACTTAGCTATTTTCTTTAGTGCCTCTAATCCACTATCTACTTTTATTATTCCGATATTAGGATTTATATTTAAAAATTTCTTAATATCACTATCAGTTACAAAGATAATACTTGCGCCTTCTTTAATTGCTTCTTCTAAATAAATAGCGCCGTTTTCCTTTTTGCCTATGATTGGTATAAAAGCATCATTATTACATATTTCTCTAGTGTCAGTTACTATACTATTACATGTTTCATTCGTGTAGTTAAGTATTATACCATCAGTAATCATGACTAATTTATTAAATTCCATTTCATCACCTAGTAATTATATGCATATAAAAAGAAGATTATAATTAATCTTCTTTTTATTTTTCAAACTCTATAATTTTTTTATCGATTCCTGTTACATCAAATAATGAAAAATCATCTAAAGAATCTTTACCATTGATAATAATTTTATCTAAATCATTACCTAAAAAGGCATTTTGTCCAACTATTATCACACTTTCTGGAATAGTTATTTCAGTCAATTTATTATTAGATAAAGAAGAAGACTCAATTCTTTCAAGTTTATCGTTTAATGTAATTTCTTTAATATTACAATCTGCTAATGCTGATAAATATAACATTGTTACATCATCTGGAACAATAACATTATCTCTTTCAGCTCCACCGTAGCCTACTACTGTCCCATCTACCATTCCATTTTGATCTCTCATGTAAATAAATGCATCTTTTCTTTTTAACTGATTATTATTAAAAGCTTCTATTCCAATATTAACAACACCTTTGCCAATAGTTAATTTTTCAATCTTATTTGAATAAAATGCTAAAGCTTTTACGTTAATTACACTATCTGGTATTATTAATTCTTTTATTCCATTGTTTTGGAATGCACCAATACCTATTGTTTGAAGAGTATCTGGCAAAATTAACTTAGTTAAGTTTTTTTCGTCAAACACAAACTTACCAATTGAGACTACCTTAACACCTTCTATTTCTGAAGGTATTCTTATTTCTGTACCACAAATATCTTTGTATCCTGTTATTTCACCTGTTTCTTCATTAAATTCGAAACACTTAGAATCAGTTTCCTCCATTACAGCCTTTCCTATAATATTAAATATTAAAACGCCAAGTCCAAACAAAATTACTACAACTAAAATAATTAATAATTTCTTATTCATTTTCATACTCCTCTACTTATAAATTATATTTGTACAAGTACCATTCCAATTTACTCCTAAACTTGTAAAATCACTTGCACTTGCTTTACCTAAAGCAGTAATTGACGTCAATTTTGAATTGCCATCAAAAGCATTGTCACCAATTGTCATAACTGTTGTAGGTAAACTAACACTAATAAGACCAGTATCATAGAAGGCTCTATTTCCAATATTAACTAATCCATTAACGATGTTTATTGTTGCTAGGTCATTATCTTCAAACGCACTAGCACCTAAAGTTATAACATTGCTGCCTAATGTTATGCCTGTAATTGAAGTGTTTTTAAAGGCATTATCACCTACTGCTGTAATCGTTACACCTTGTACTGATTTACTTAGATCTACTGAGGCACTACAATATCTTTTATAACTTGTTACCGTAGAACCACTCAAAGTAAAGCAATTATAGTCATAACTATCTCCTTGAAAATTAACTTTATATATAGTTCCACTCCATGTTGTTCCTAAACTTGTAAATCTTGTTCCATTTGGTACAGTTATAGAATTCAATAATATATTTTTAAATGGAGTATTTGATATTGTTGTTACACTAGAAGGAATAACTATGTCTTTAGAACAATATACTTCATCGTAAAATTTCATTATTTCATTATTTTGGATTGAGAAACATGTATCTTGATTACCTTGATAAATTACATGCTTTCCATAGTTCCAATTATCACCAATTGAAGCAAAATCAGTTTGTGAATTTTTTCCAAGTACTATAATTGGATCAAGACTATCATTTCCATTAAAAGCGTTTGATCCTATATTTGTAATAGTATTTGGCAATACAACTCTAGTTAAATCTTTACTTGCAAAAGCATTTTCTGCAATAGTAGAAATTGTATTACCCCCTAAGACAGATGGTACCACAATATTCTTTGAACATGCTATACTGTACCCAGTAATTGTGTTGCCACTGTATGTATAACAAGAGTTTAATTCATAAACAATGTTTGAGCAAGTACCATTCCAACCACTTCCTAAACTAGAAAAATTTGTAGCATCTACTTTACCTTTAATAAAAATCTTTGTTAAAAATGCATTTGATCCAAAAGCCGATGAACCAATCATAGTTGTAGATGAAGGTATTTCTATTTCATTTAATCCCGTTCCGTAGAAAGCATAGTATTCTATTGTTGTTAAATTTGTAGCTCTACTAGTATCTATTTCTTTTAAAGATGATAAACCATAAAAACCAGCCACATCTATTTTTGAAATACCACTTCCTAGGGTTATTTTTGTAAGTGGATTACCATAAAAAATTCCGTTATCATAATAAGCATCATTCCAAATTCCACTACGATAGTATCCACTTGGTATTAAAGTTAAACTGTCGGGTAATACCAAACTTGTTATTTTGTTTCCTGCAAAAGCTCTTACATTAATAGAAGTAACACTAGTACCTAAATTTAGATTTACAATTTGATTATACGCGAATGCTGAAGAACCAACAGTTAATATACTTCCACCAAGATTTAAACTTGTTAACTTATTACTTGCAAAGGCACTATCACTTATTGTTGTGATGCTTGTCCCAACATCAAGACTACTTATTTGATTAGAGGCAAATGCAGATGAACCAATAGTCTGAACACCCGAACCAAGTGATAATGTTGTTATGCTATTACTTGCAAATTTATTTGATTCTATAGCAGTAACCGCATCACCTATTACTAATGTTCCAGTAAGACCTAAACCATTAAATGATGCACCAGCTAAACTTACTACATTAGAAGGGATAGTTATATTACTTCTATTAGTTCCACCATAACTTGCTAAGGTAGTTGACTGACTGCCATCACTATTTCTACCCATTATAAATGCTTGATTGTCAGGCAATTGATTATTCTTAAATGCATCTGTACTTATTCCAACTACTGGACCATTAAATGCTAAATTTTCGATAAGATTATTTGCAAATGCATTATCTCCTATTGTTAAATTACTTGTATTATTAAAAGTTACATCAGTTAATTTTAAATTAGCAAAAGCACTAGATCCTATATAAGTAAGACCAGTTAAACTAGAAAAATTGAAATCATGTAAATTAGGACAATTAGAAAATGCATTATATGCTATTGTTGATAAGCCAATTGCCCTACTTGTATCTACTCTAGTTAATGATGAAAACCCATAAAAACCAGCTATATCAATTGTCTTCAATCCACTTCCTAGTGTTATGCTTGTTATTGGATTACTTATGAAAGCTCCCCTTGTAAAATAAACATCTCCCCAAATCTCACTACGATAATAACCACTTGGTATTGAAGTTAAAGAATCTGGTAAAACTAGATTCGTGATTCTATTTCCTGCAAAAGATTGAATATCAATTGTAGTAACACTTGTTCCTAAATTAAGATTTTCTATTAAATTATTTGCAAAAGCTGAGGCCCCAACCGTTAGTATACTTGATCCTAGATCAAGGCTAGTTAATCTATTACTCGCAAAAGCCGAAGCACCAATCGAAGTAACACTTGTACCAACATCAAGACTAGTTATCTGATTTGATGAGAAGGCTGAATCACCTATAGTTTTTACACCGGCCCCCAATGATAAAGTTGTTATACTATTGCTTGCAAATTTATTGTATTCAATAGATGTAACTGCATCACCTATTACAAGTGTTCCAGTAAGACCTAATCCACTAAATGTTGCTCCTGCTAAACTTACTACTTTATTTGGGATAGTGATATTGCTCCTATTTGCTCCACCATAACTTGCTAAAGTTGTTGACTCACTACCATCACTATTTCTGCCCATTATAAATGCTTGATTGTCAGGCAATTGATTATTTTTAAATGCATCTGTACTTATTCCAACTACCGGGCCATTAAAAACTAAATTTTCGATAAGATTGTTTGAAAATGCATTGTCTCCTATTGTTAAATTACTTGTATTATTAAAAGTAATATCAGTTAGTTTTAAACCTGAAAAAGCACTAGAACTTATATAAGTTAGACCAGTTAAACTAGAAAAATCAAAATCATACAAATTAGTACAATTAGAAAATGCATAAACACCTATTGTTGATAAACTAGTTGCCCTACTTGTATCTACCCTAGTTAATTGTGAAAATCCATAAAAACCTGCTGTGTTAATTGTAGTTAACCCACTACCTAATGTTATTTTTTTTATTGGATTACCTGCAAATGCTCCATAAGTATAGTAAGTATCAAAATAGCCTCTATATGTTCCATCAGGTATTGAAGTTAAAGTGTCTGGTAATACTAAATCAGTTATCCCATTTGAAGCAAAAGCTTGAGTTCCAATTGTAGTTAAACTTGTACCTAAATTCAAATTTGTTATTTGGTTTGAAGCAAAAGCTGACGAACCAACAGTTAACACACTTCCACCTAAATCTAAACTTGTTAATCTATTACTAGCGAAAGCACCATCACTTATTGTAGTAATACTTGTTCCGACATCAAGACTACTTATTTGATTAGAAGAAAATGCAGAATAACCTATAGTTTTTACTCCTGACCCTAAAGACAATGTTGTTATACTATTATTTGCGAATTTATTAGACTCAATAGATGTAACTGCATTACCTATAACTAATTTTCCTGTAAGACCAAGACCATTAAAACTTGCACCTGCTAAACTTACTACTTTATTTGGAATAGTGATATTGCTCCTATTTGCTCCACCATAGCTTGCTAAAGTTGTTGACTCACTACCATCACTATTTCTGCCCATTATAAATGCTTGGCTATCAGGTAATTGATTATTTTTAAATGCATCTGTACTTATTCCAACTACTGGACCATTGAATGTTAAATTTTCGATAAGATTATTAGCAAATGCACTATCTCCTAATGTTAAGTTATTCTTATTATTAAAAGTAACATCTGTTAGTTTCATATTAGAGAAGGCACTAGAACTAACGTAAGAAAGTGCTGTCAAATTAGAAAAATCGAATTTATAAAGATTAGGGCAATTAGTAAATGCTCCATATCCTATCGTCGATAAACTTTCTGCTCTACTTGTATCTACTTCAACAAGTGAAGAAAATCCATAAAATCCGCTTGTATTAATTGTAGTCAAGCCACTCCCAAGTGTTATTTTCGTAAGTGGATTACCATAAAAAACACCATTATCGTAATAAAGATCATTCCAAATACCACTACGATATGTGCCATCTGGAATAGACGTTACAGAATTAGGTATTACTAAATCTGTTATATTATTTCTCGCAAAGGCTGCTGTACCAATAGTTGTAACACTATTTCCTATTTCTAAACTAGATATTTGATTTGACGCAAAGGCAGAACTGCCTATTGTTATGATACTATCTGGCATAATCAAACTTGTAAGTCCTTTGTTTGAGAATGCATTACTAGCTATAGATACAATACTTTTACCGCCAATTGTACATGGAATAACTAAGTCTTTTGGTCCCTCAGAACTATAACCTGTTATTATTCCAGTTGCCTGATCAAATGTAAAATATTTTTCTGGAGTTACTTCTACACTACCAGGATTAGCACATGAATATCCTGTAAATAAAGGTGCTTCATCATCTTTTATTTTACCACCTATTACACATTTACTCTTATCAGCCATATTTACAACTAATACGTCATCATCAGTATAATCTTTGTATGCACACATTTTCAAACTGTCATCATAAAATGCTAAAGTTGCATTGCATTGTTCTGAAGTAACTATCTGACCAGAATCTGGCGCTTTACCACTAAAATAACTTTTCAAGGTATCTGAAGATATTTCTTGATTATCCTCAAATTTCACACTTAATTCACTTTCTTTACTTTGTAAAGTTAAATTATTACATTTATTTATTATTGCTTTTGAAATTTCTAATGAATTAACTTTAAAAGCTTCTTTCTTTGCTTGCTTAACAATTTTTCCAATCATTGGTACAGTAATTAAAAGAATAATTGCTAAAATAATAATTACTGCCAGCAATTCAATTAAAGTGAATGCTTTTTCTTTAATACTTTTCATACTATCTAATCCTCATCTAACTACTTCTATTTTTATATCTTATCTTATATTATAGCATAAATAAAAAGAAGATTAAATTAATCTTCTTCTTTAAATTCACCTTTATATAGAATGTTATATTCTTTAAGGGCTAATTCTGTACTAAACTCAAGTAATGGATTATTTGTTGATTTATTTATTTCTCTTAATATTTTTCTAGCTTTTAACTTATATACTCCGTACCTTAAACAATACCACGCTATCAAAAATTTAATATCTTCTTCCTCAAGAAATAAAGCATCTATATACTTTTTTCTTTTTTTAAGATCTTTCATCATATGTAAAAAAATCTTTTCTATATCCTTCATAGCCATATTATGTATAGATATACTTTTATTTATATAATCATCTTTTGTTTTCATTAATTTAGAACATTTTTCTCTAAACAATATTATAAATTTTTCGAAATTATTTTGATCATAACAATCTATTATTTTTTGTTTCATTTTAACACCAACTATCTACATCAATTATATTTTATATGACAGTAAATGTCAAAAAAAGAAGATTATAATCAATCTTCTTTTAAAATACTTTCTAACTTACTTAGTCTTTCTTGATCCATAGGAGATACTCCATCAAGTTTATATGATATGCCCAAAGTTTTATATTTATCTACTCCATACAAATGGTATGGAAGTAATTCTACTTTTTCAATATTATTAATACCTTTTAAATACTCTTTAAGTCCTAAAATATACTCTTCTGTATCATTAATACCTGGTACTATTACTTGTCTAATCCATAACTTCTTATTAAGTGTTTTACATACATTTAAGAATTTATTGAATTCTTCCATAGTTCTTCCACCAGTTATATACTGATACTTATCTTCAGTATACGCCTTTATATCAAGTATAACTAAATCAGTATTATTTAATATTTCTTCATAATTACCAATTCCTACACCTGATGTATCAATTGCAGTATGTAAATTTATCATTTTACATTTTTTTAACATATCAATTAAGAATTCAGGTTGCATTAATGGTTCTCCACCACTAAATGTAACTCCACCATCTGTATAATAATTATGATATTTATTAATTCTTTTGAGTAATTCTTCACTATCGATGCTTACTGCATCATTCATAGTCCATGTTTCAGGATTATGACAAAATAAGCATCTTAATTTGCAGCCTTTCATAAATACTACAAATCTAATTCCTGGACCATCTACTAATCCCATTGTTTCAATAGAATCAATATAGCCAGTCATTACATTGTACCATGGAATGTTCTTGATATAACTTCTAGTTGTTGTTCTCTAGTTAATCTATTAAATTTAACTGCATAACCAGATACACGAATTGTTAAATTTGGATAATTATCTGGATTTTCCATAGCATCTTCTAGAGTTTCCTTATTTAAAACATTAACATTTAAATGATGTGCACCTTGTTTAAAGTATCCATCTAAAATATGAACTAAATTATCTATTCTTGCATTATCATCATTTCCAAGTGCTTTTGGTATTACTGAGAATGTATTTGATATTCCGTCTTCACAAATGTTGCAGTAAGGAATTTTCGCTACTGAATTAAGTGAAGCTAAAGCACCATTTTCATCTCTACCATGCATTGGATTGGCTCCTGGAGCAAATGCCTCGCCTGCTTTTCTTCCATCTGGTGTAGCTCCTGTCTTTTTACCATAAACAACATTAGATGTTATAGTTAAAATTGATAAAGTGTGTTTTGCATTCTTGTATAATTTATGAGAAGCAAGTTTATCATAAAATCTTTTTGCTAAATCTATACCTATTGCATCAACTGTTTCATTATCATTTCCAAATTTAGGGAATTCTCCTTCAATTTCAAAATCAATTGCTATACCATTCTCATCACGAATTGGTTTTACTTTAGCATGCTTAATAGCAGATAATGAATCTATTACTACTGAGAATCCAGCTATACCAAAAGCCATTAGTTTGTCTGGATCTGTATCATGTAAAGCTAATTGACCTGCTTCATATGCATATTTATCATGCATAAAATGAATAATATTCATAGCGTCAACATATGTTTTAGCTACTTTGTCTAGCATCTTATCATATGAAGCCATAACTTTATCATAGTCTAGTATTTCATCAGTCATTTTTTCAAAGCCTTCAACTACTAAATCGCCTTTTTTCTCATCAAATCCACCATTAATAGAATATAGTAAAGCTTTTGCTATATTACAACGAGCTCCAAAGAATTGCATTTCTTTACCAACTGTCATAGCTGAAACACAACAAGCTATTGCATAATCAGAACCATGAATTGGTCTCATTAATATGTCGCTTTCATATTGAATAGCATCAGTATCAATAGACATTTTAGCACAATACTTTTTCCAGTTTTCTGGTAATTTATCATCCCATAAAACAGTCATATTTGGTTCTGGTGCACTTCCTAAATTAGTAAGAGTATGTAAATATCTAAAACATGTTTTAGTTACTAATGAATGATTTTCATCTAACATACCACCAAGTGATTCTGTAACCCATGTTGGGTCTCCAGCAAATAACTCATTATAATCAGGAGTTCTTAAATGTCTTGCTAATCTTAATTTAATAATAAATTGGTCGATTAATTCTTGAGCTTCCAATTCAGTTAATAAGCCTTCTTCTAAATCTCTTTCAATATAAATATCTAAGAAAGTTGAAGTTCTTCCTAAGCTCATTGCAGCTCCATTGTTTTCTTTGATAGCTGCTAGATATCCAAAATAAGTCCATTGTACTGCTTCTTTAGCTGTTGTTGCTGGATTAGATATATCAAAACCATAAGTTTTAGCCATTTCTTTAATTTCAGCAAGTGCTCTAATTTGAGTATTTACTTCTTCTCTTAAGCGAATTACATATTCACTTATTTCACCTTTTTCAAGCTTAATTAAATCCTCTTTTTTCTTTTCAATTAGGAAATCAATACCATATAAAGCGATTCTTCTATAATCGCCAATAATTCTACCACGACCATAAGCATCAGGTAATCCTGTTAAAAGACCTACATGTCTTGCTTTTTTAATATCTGTAGTATAAGCATCAAAAACTCCATCATTGTGTGTTTTACGATATTTAGAGAAGTCTCTATCAATATTCTCATCTAATGTATAACCATAAGCTTTTAGCGAATCTCTAACCATTCTCATTCCGCCATATGGATTAACTATTCTTTTTAATGGAGCATCAGTTTGAAGCCCTACAATAACATCATCATCAGTGTTTATATAGCCTGGTTTATAATTATTAATTCCAGATACTATAGTAGTTTCTACATCAAGTACTCCTTTTGCTAATTCTTCTTTTAAAAGTTCTTCGCATTTATTCCAAACTCTATTAGTTTTTTCAGTTGGTTTACTTAAGAAAGCATCATCACCTGTATATTCATGATAGTTTTCTTTAATAAAATCCAAAACATCTATTTCATTTTGCCATTTTGTTCCTTTAAAATTTTTCCATTTTTCCATGCTCATCAAACCTCACTTTGCACTCTTCAATTATACCATAATTATGGCACTTTCTCGCTAAAAATATACATTAATTTACATATAAATTTATAATATATTCCTCATAATATTATGTTATACAAAAAAGAGACACTTGTCTCTTATTTTATTATGCTTTTAATTGGTCTACCAAATTTTTCGCCTTTATATACATCTTCATTAATGCCCCAAATCATAATACCACCTATATTTTCATATGAAGTTGGTAATGTAAAAGTTGAACAATTTGTACATGTCCCTGTTTTTAATGATGTATAAGCATCAACAACTATATTTGGTTCAATATATCCCGTCTTTTCAGAACTTGTATTTATACCTAATCCAACTTGCTCTTGTCTTAAACCCTTTTCAAGTAAAATAGTGGGTATAGAAACAGCAAAATCTATTGTTCCAGGTGTATATAATTTTCTATCGATACTATACTGAGATCCTGTATTATAAATTTGGATATTTACTAAATCAATTTTATCCTTTAAATTTGAAATCATATCAAAATATCTTCCTTGAGCTTTTGCATTTGCATTAACTTGGAAGTCAACTGTCTCAATTGCAAAAGTTAAAATAAAGTTACTATCATAATTTGCTAAAACTCCTCTAATAGCATTTTCAAGATTAGTGGTATTTATGTCATTTTCAATATCTATATCTATCCCATCAAAACCATATTCATCTATTAGTGAAGTAGTTGAATTTATAAATGCATTAACATCATCATTATTATCTAATATTATCGTTCCTGTTGCACCACCAATTGATAAAATAACTTTTCGATTTCTACTATGTAATATATTAATATCATTAATAAATTCTTCTTTTGTATATCCACCCAAATGTTCAGCTAAATACTGATCTATACTAAAATCTATAGTTCCATTATTGCTACCAGTTTGAGTTAATCCAAATGAAATATTTACATAATCATAGTATACTGGAACATCTTTTAATTTCAAATTTTTTGCTGTATCTAAAGATGGATCA
The DNA here is from genome assembly GCA_023391185.1 of Bacillota bacterium. GTDB lineage: Bacteria > Bacillota_I > Bacilli_A > RF39 > UBA660 > RGIG4266. The sequence goes on from JAEWBI010000027.1 coordinate 18,748, forward strand.
GCATTCTCATTATTCCAGTTAAACCAGTATCCAGTCAATCTAGCTTCTTTATATGTATTAGAACTATAATTCTTTATTATATAAGGATCAATCTTTGTTCCTGTTCCGCTAATAACATATACTGATGATTTTAAATTAACTACTGGTCTTATACCAGCAAGACCACTTCCTTGTGATGATACATAACCACCTGGTTGTACATAAATTAGATGATTAGCATTAGAATTAGAAACATTAGGAAAATAATATAATCCCCCTGCTTTTAAAACATCATTATAAGTATCATAGAAACCATCACCAACATTAATAGTACTTCCTTGAATAATATCAGCAACTTCCTTTTTTAATATTGTAGCTGATGAAGCAAGTTCCCTATTTAGATACATTGAATAACTTCTATTAGTTAGTACTTCAATTGAAGCTGGTATATTTCCCCATGTTGTTTTATTATAACATTCTGGAGTGCCAGCACTTACAAGTCCTACTATACTACTAGATTTATCAATATTAACAACTCTCCAGCCTATATTGGTAGCAACTATATTTCCACCACTTGCACAATCTAGTCCAGCATTTTTGCTATTACCAGCAGTATAACCTCCAAAACCATTCGCTTCTATCGAACCAGTAGCAATTGTGTTATTCCAGTTGCCAGCGTCATAAGCAACATAATCTCCAACTTTAACTACATCCGAAACTAGTTTTGGAAAATCTGCTTTAGTTAAACATTGTTCATATGTTGCTTTCTCCACTTTAACTTTATCACTAACTGTATAAGCACAATAATTTCCACTATACATATATCCAGTGACATTACAACTAGAATCAACTGCTAAAGAACCCTTCTCTGGAATTTTACCTTTAACATTTAGTGACTTATTTAATCCCCCATCACTTACTATGTAACTATTTACTCCTGAGTCTCCTTTTAATTGCTCAGTAGAACAAGTTTGAAATGCACTATTAAGTAAATTATTCGTAGTTTCCTTAAGCGCATTCATTTTTGCTTGACTTAATATATTTGTAACAACTGGTATTGCTATTAAAGCAATTATACCCAGTATCAAAATTACTGCTAGTAATTCTATTAGTGTAAACCCTTTTTTTCTTTTCATAAATCCTCCTGCATACAAATCATCATCATATTAAAAATATGAGAAAGTTAAGATTATTGCTCTTTAACTTTCTCTAAAAATTCTTTTTCCGTCCATATTGTAATGCCTAGCTCCTTGGCTTTGTCATATTTACTACCAGGACTATCTCCTACAACTAAAACACTCGTTCTCTTACTTACGCTTGAACTAGTCTTTCCACCTAAATTTTCTATAATCTCAGTAGCTTCTTCTCTAGTTACTGTTTCTAAGCTGCCAGTAAGAACAAATGTCTTCCCATTTATTTCTTCATTTGAACTAGTCTCTAATTTCGTATAATAAGTATTCATACCTAGACTAATTAGCTCATTTATTTCTTTAAGATTATTCTCATCTTTAAAATATGCATAAACACTTTTGGCAATAATATCACCTATATCATTTATCTTAAGAAGTTCTTCTTCAGTAGCGGTCATTAATTTATCTAAACTTTTAAAATTTTTGGCTAAAATCTTTCCCGTTTTTGAACCAACATGTCTAATTCCTAAAGCAAATAATAATCTTTCAAGAGATGTGTTTTTACTAGCTTCAATTTCTTCAAGTAACCCATTTATACTTTTAAATCCAAAGCCTTCAAGTTCCATTAATTCTTCTTTATATTCTTCTAATTTATAGAAATCAGTAAAGTTTTTTAAATACCCCATATTATAGAAATCTTCTACAATCGAATCGCCAAAGCCTTCAATATTCATAGCGTCACGACTTGCATAATGAATTAGTTGCTCTATTTTTTTCTTATCACAATTATCATTTACACAATAATATGCTGAATCAGTTTTTTTCAAAATACTACCACAAATTGGGCATGTATCTGGCATTACAAATTCCTTTTCTGTTCCATCTCTTCTACTTGTTTCAACTTCTTCTACTCTAGGAATTACATCGCCAGCTTTTATAATTGAAACAACATCACCTTGTCTAATATCTTTACTTCTAATATATTCTTCATTATGAAGAGTTGCTTTAGATATAACACTTCCCATTAATCTAACTGGTTCAAGAATTGCATTTGGTGTAACTTGTCCAGTTCTACCAACAGTAAGTTTAATTTCTTTTAATTTGGTTAAAACTTTCATTGCTGGAAATTTATAAGCTGTTGCCCATTTAGGATATTTCGCTGTATAACCTAATTTAGTTTGGTTATCCACATTATTTAATTTAATTACAATACCATCTATTTCATAAGGAAGGGTATTTCTATCAGCAGTCCATTTTTCTATATACTCTAAAAGTTCGTCTATACCATTTATGATTGTGTTGTTTTGACTAACATTTAACCCTAATTTTTTCATATATGATAAAGCATCATAGTGATAATGAATATTATAATCTAGTGGGTTTGGTAAATGGTATATTATACAATCTAAGTTTCTTGAAGCAGCTATACTTGAATCTAGTTGTCTTACAGATCCAGCAGCTGCGTTTCTTGGATTAGCAAATTCCTGTTCACCATTTTTTCTTTTCTCTTCATTTAAATCATTAAATGATTTTTTACTCATGTAGATTTCCCCGCGAACTTCAATATCCACAGGTTCACTTAATGTAAGCGGAATTGTTTTTATTGTTTTTGCATTATTTGTGATATCTTCACCAGTAACACCATCACCACGAGTAGCTGCTCTAACAAGCTTTCCCTTTTTGTATAGTAATGAAACTGAAAGTCCATCTATTTTAAGTTCAGCTACATATATAGGATTACTTACTTCCTTTTTTACTCTTTCATCAAAAAGAGTAATATCATTTTCGTTAAAGACATTGCTTAAACTAAGCATAGGTATTTCGTGAGTGACTTTAGCAAATTCATCCATTATTTTACCGCCAACTCTAACGCTAGGCGAATCATCTCTAATTAATTCTGGATACTTGTCTTCAAGAGCTAATAACTCTTGCATATATCTATCATATTCTTGGTCAGTTAAAGTTGAGTTATCAAGTGTATAATACTCATAATTAGCTTTATTTATTATTTCTATAAGTTCTTGCATTCTCTTTTCCATCATGTTATCACCTATTTTAATTATACCATTTCTAACCTAAATTTTCTATACCTTTACACAAAAAAAGCAACCTTAAGTTACTTTAATTTAGTAGGTAAAACCAATTTATAAACTATAAAAATAATTATAAAAGAAGTTAAAATAAGTATCGATGATAAGTATACAAAATTAAGCATAATTGCAAATAAACTATTTACTACTGTTTGCTTAGAAATAAGTGTAAATATTAAACATAAAGCTATTATAACTAATAAAGTAACTAAAGTTCTAATAATGTATTTAGTATTGCTTTTAGAAATCCACAAATAAAATATAGAGCAGTATACAATAAGAAGCATTATTAAAGAAGCATAAAAACAAAACATAATGCTTACCTGTAAAATATTACCACCTGCTTCTTCATAAAGAACAAATCCATATATTATACTAATAACTATATAAATAATAGTACTAATTATTAATAAAGATTTACTATTATCTTTCTTTAATAACTTTTCATATAAATCTATTAGAAGTATTATAAATGCCATAAATCCAAATGTAAGACTCATATATTTAGATATATCAGTAAGTAATTCATAATTTGTTTTAATCGATAATAACCCTGTAATTATCGCCAAAACAATATTTAGTATTAAAAATGTAATTTTTTTCTTTCCCATAAGACACCTCATTTATAAAAATTATATCACAAATAATAATAAATAAAAAAAATTGTCAAAAAAAATAAATAAATATGATATAATTTTAATAATGGAGGAAGACATATGAAGAAGGTTAAGAGTTCTATAACAAAACAAATATTGAACATAGAGAGAAAATATCTTATAACTTTTACTATTTTGATTTTAATTATATTCGGACTTGTTGTTTACATATGTTTTGATAAAAACGAAACCACTAATACTGCTAAACTTAATCAACTAAGAATTAATAACGATTTAGGAGATTCAATTGCTTGTAAGAGCAGTAATATTACTAGTGATACTGCCAATATACAAATTAAATTTTGTGGAAATGATAAGATTGTAATATTAGATAGTTCAAACATTGCTACTGAAACTGAAGAAACAACTTCTGAAAATACTGATGTAATAGACACAGGTAAATGTACAAGTGGTATTAACGAAAAAAGTCTTAATGTTGATGATGTAGTTGATTTATACAGTAGTTTTGACTATGCTAATAACTACTACATATACTATATTTTAGCTAAAAATGGTAATGTTTATACTACTAATGATCAAAATATTATAAGTAAAAATTATGATGTTAACATTATTGATGACTTAGAAGATATTATTGCTATAGAAGAATACATAACATATGAAAATAATACTAATATTTATACAAATGATGTATACGCAATTGATCAAGATGGTAAATTACACTTTTTAAGAAATGTATACTAAAAAGAGTTGAATTTTTCAACTCTTTTTTATGTGTCTATATCTTTTTTTATATAGTTATTCAATTAGTCTTAACTCAGTTTCTACTTCTAAAGTTGCAGAAGGAATTAACACTGTTTTTGTCCACAGACTCCAAGTGCCATAGCAGTTAGTTCCTGATAATGTTCCTGTCGAACAACTGTAATAATCTCTAATACAGGTTGTACCTGATAATGTTCCACCACTTGGACATGAATAAGTCGTATTAGAAAGACGAGTGGTTGTAACTACTTTTGAACAAGTAGTACTACTTCCAGTACCACTACTTGTATAACCGCTTGGACAAGCATAACAAGTAGACGCATAAATACTATTGTTGGTGTAGCCTGATGGACAAGTATATCTAATTAACATAGTTGCAGTACAACTACTAGTCCCACATGTCCATGAATTATTCTCATAACCGCCACTACCGCATTTTTCATTCATACATGCTGCACCTTGACCAGAGCAACCTGTACAAGACACTGTTCTTACACAATAAGAACCAGATATACTATAAGTCGGTTCAGAGCAATATGCATTTCCTGATGTAGTAATTGGTGAAGCAGTTACAATTTGTGAACATGTCATGCTACTTCCAGATCCACTACTTGTATAACCACTTGGACAATAATAACTAGTACTTGATGATGCAGAATAGTTATTATAATAAGTAGCTGGAGTTTTATCTCTTGATCTATACCAAGTAACATAAACATTTAAAGTTCTAGTAGAATTTGCTATATTTCCTGCATTATCAGTAACAGTATATGTTACAGTGTATACGCCAGCATTAAGTAAATTTGTGTTTGTAATTGAAGAAACTATACTACTCACTCCACTTGCATTATCTGTTGCAGTTACACCACTTAGCATATTGTAAGTTGTTCCTTTATTAGTATTTATCACATTAGGATTAATAAAAACTAATGGAACCTGTGTATCTCTAAAAATTTTATATACTTCTGATATCTCACTAATATTCCCAACATTATCAATAGCTCTAATAGCTAAATTATGTATGCCATCCCAATTAATTAACAGTGAATTTTGGCAATTAACCCAAGTTACTCCATTATCTAATGTATACTGATATTTTTGTATACCTGATTCTAAATCAGTTGCTAGAAAGTTTAACGTTACATTTTTATTTGTCCATTGTCCAGCTATATAATCATCAGAAGATATTATTGGTATACTTGGAGGAATTAAATCTATTCCACTTACAGTATAAGATGATGCTGTTTTATAATTTGTACCATCATAAACTCTTGCAATTATTGTACCATTGCTATTAAAAGTATATGATGCAGTTGTATCATTTACAGTTACCCAATTTTCACCATTATCTATACTATAACTATATATATAATCCTGTTCACTTTGAGGATAAGTTATAGTTACAGTCTTATTTGTAGCATATCCATTTTTATTTACCATATAAGTCGGAGGATTTATAAATGATGTTGTAACATCAAATATTTTAGTAGTTGATTTGTCATTTGTGTTAGTCACAGTTAATTTAAATGTATATGTTGTTTCATTTTTTAAATTGATAAATTGATAACTATTATTTTCTGAAGTTACTTTTTCATTAAAATTTAACTCCTTATTTTCTAATTCATAAGTATAATTTTTTATACTACTTTCTTCTTCTGTTATTGATTCATTAGGCACCAAAATTGTAATACTATTACTTTTAACAACTATAACAATTTTACTTTCATTAAGCAGTGGTTCAGTCATATCTAATTCATAACATTCTTTAACAATAGTTAAATTTTGATTTGTGCCAGATGCACAATATCTTCCATTCGTAACCATTACTGCTTCATATTCACTGTCACTTATTTTTATTATTCCACTTGTGAATTGTTCAACATTTTTTAGTTCTAAATCCTTTACCGATATAATTTCAGTTGAAGAGACATCTATATTGTTACTAGTCAAATAATAATCTACTGAATTAATGGCATTTTTAACACTGACTTTGAAAGCTTCCCTTCTGCTGTTTTCAACAGTTTTATTAATAGCGAAAAACGATATTGATAAGATAATACCTAGAATTAATATTATTGCCAGCGTTTCCACCAATGTGAATCCTTTTTTCAAATAAGACACCTCTTTTCAAGACGAATTTTTATAATATCTATTTTTTATAAATCAATCATTCTATAAGTAGTATGCCTATAATAGCGATAATTATTGAGTTTATCATA
>JAEWBI010000065.1 GCA_023391185.1 Bacillota bacterium
ATATTCTCGAAAAATATGGAGCTTACAATGCAGCTAATTTAGATGGTGGTACATCTACTTCGTTGGTTATTCAAAATAAACTAATAAATAATCCAAAAAATATTTTTGGTCAATCAGTTTATAATGGACGCTTTGTTGTATCAGGGTTCGGTCTTATTGGGTAATAAAAAAATATAGATTTTTCTATATTTTTTTTTGGTTACCAAGTATATAAATATTAACTCCATACTTGTTATCTTCATGATCATAAAACAGATCATTTCTAAGGGGATTGTAAGTTAAATATCCAAATATAATATATGAAATAATAATTAAAATTAAACTTATATAATTTAAATATTTATATTCATTTGATTTTAGTATTTTGTAACTTATATATTCTACTATACTTATTGTTATAAACATAATAATTAAAGTAATAATAATATTGTGGCCAACAGTATAATGAAACGGTAGATATAGTATTAAAAATATTGGAATAGAAATAAACGCAGAAAAAAAGCTCGAAAATATAAAATTGTGATATGGTATTTTGTATTTTTGAAGTAGTATGTACTCGATGAAACTCCAAATTATGAAGCTAGTGAAAAGCATTTTCATGTGTTCCCATATACTTTCATTAACTGGAAAAAATATAGAAAAGATACTGTTAGGAAATCTAGTGTACATAAAGTGAATAGGGAAGGCTATCAAAAATATTCCTATGACACTTATTATTTTCAGTTTTTTTAAATTCATATAAACCTCTTTTCATATTAATAATATGTGAATTTGTTACTTTTTTATTAAAAAAAACTGAAATTAGTATATAAAAAAAGGAAATTTGAAATTAATCAAGTATATTATAGGTGTAGGGAGTGATATTATGAATAATGTTAGTCAAGAATTAATTAATGAAATTCGTAATAGTATCGACATAGTTGATATCATATTTAGTTATGTTAGTCTTACTCCTAGAGGAAAAAATTATTTTGGTATATGTCCATTTCATGATGATAATAGGCCAAGTATGAGTGTTTCCAAAGACAAACAAATATATAAGTGTTTTTCTTGCGGTGCGACTGGGAATGTTTTTAAATTCTTGATGGATTATGAAAATATTTCTTTTATTGAAGCTGTAAAGAAATGTGCTGATTTATCAAATATTAAATTAGATGTTAAAGTAACTAACAGTCATATTAGTGATGAAAAACATAAAGTACTATATGATATTTATGATAATAGTAATAAATTTTATCAAAATATGATTAATACAAGTGAAGGTAAGGAAGCTAAAGAGTATCTACATAATCGTGATATAGATGATGAATTAATTAAAGAATTTAAGTTAGGTCTATCCCTAAAAGATAGGACTTTATTAACCCAGTTTTTAACAAAGAAAAACTTTAATAAAAATGATTTATTAAAAAGTGGGTTAATAATAGAAAATAGTTATGGTATTAGCGATATATACTGTAATCGTATAATGTTTCCAATTGAGGATTTAAATGGTAGAGTAGTTGGTTTTAGTGGTCGTATTTACAATACTACAGATAATTCAAAATACATAAATACTAAAGAGACAGAGATATTTAGAAAAAGTGAAATATTATATAATTATATAAAGGCAAAAGATGAAGCTAGGAATAAAGGTTTTGTAATTGTTATGGAAGGCTTCACAGCAGTAATGCGTGCATACCAAATAGGAATAAAAAATGTAGTAGCTACAATGGGAACAGCGCTTACTAAAGAAAATGCCATGACAATTAAAAAGATGGCAAAAGATGTATACTTATGTTTTGATGGTGATGCAGCTGGAGCTAAAGCTACTATGGCCGGGATTGAAGAATTTAGTAAAATTGGTGTTATACCAAAAGTAATTAGGTTAGAAGATAAATTAGATCCTGATGATTATATAAGACAAAGAGGTAAAGAAAGTTTTATAAATAAGCTAGAAAATCCTCAAAATGTAATGGATTTTAAACTTTCTTATTTAAAACAAAACAAGGATATAACTAAGTCTGAGGAATTAGCGTCTTATGTTAATGATGTAGTAGGCGAATTATCTAAAATAAATGATGAAATACTTAGAGAAATTACACTTAAAAAGTTAAGTTTAGAAGCAAATCTTGATTTAGAATTTTTAAGAGAAAGAGTCGGTTCTGTTGAAACTGTTTCACAGGAAAAAAGAATAGAGTTACCAAAAAAAGAAATACTAAAACTTAATAAATATGATAAAGCAGAAAAATATTTGGTATATTATATGCTATTTTCTAAAGAAGCAGTAAAAATATACGATCATAAAATAACATTTATATCTGATCCAAGTTTAAGAATGTTGGCAAAAGAAATAAGTGCTTACTACCATAAATATGGTGATATAACACTTGCCGACTTTATGAGTTATATTGTAGTCTATGACGATTTAAATAAGACTGTTAATGAAGTACTAAATTTAAACTTAAAAGAAGAAATAGATTTAGAAGTAATAAATGATTATGTAAATACTATTAGAGAAAACTTAGTCAATATGCAAGTAGAAAAGTTAAGAAAAAGAATCAGTGAGGAAACGGATTCTAAAAAGCAAGCTGAATTAGCAGAACAAATATGTGAACTAAAAAAACAAGAAATTTAATTTATAGTAAGGGGAATAATTATGAATGAAATAAAGAGCTTTGAAGAGAGAAAAGAAGAACTAGTCAAATTAGGAAAAGAAAGCGGTATCATTACATATGAGCAGCTTGCTAATGCATTAAAAGGATTGGATTTAGATAGTGACTCACTAGATGATTTATACAATGCTTTTAGCGAAAATAATATTGCTATCGTATCTGAGGAAGATAGTGATGAAGATGATGGTGATGATAAAGCCATATTATCAGATGACATTTTAACAAAAGATTTAAATATTAATGATCCAGTAAGAATGTATTTAAAAGAAATTGGACAAATAAAACTTTTAACAATGGATGAAGAATTAGCGCTTGCAGATCGTATTGCTGATGGTGATGATATGGCTAAAACTATTCTTGCAGAAGCTAATTTACGTTTAGTTGTTAGTATTGCTAAAAGATATGTTGGCCGTGGAATGTTATTCTTAGATCTTATTCAAGAAGGTAACATTGGCCTTATGAAATCAGTAGAAAAATTTGATGTTACTAAAGGATATAAATTTAGTACTTATGCTACTTGGTGGATAAGACAAGCTATAACAAGAGCTATAGCAGATCAAGCAAGAACAATACGTGTTCCAGTTCATATGGTAGAAACTATTAATAAATTAGCGCGAATTCAAAGACAACTTACACTAGAACTTAACAGAGAACCATCTGAAGAAGAATTAGCCGCTAAAATGAGTATATCTGTCGATAAAATTCGTGAAATATATAAGATTAGTCAAGAACCAGTTAGTTTAGAAACGCCAATTGGGGAGGAAGACGATTCACATTTAGGGGATTTTGTTCCAGATGAAAGAAACATGAGCCCAGAAGATTATGCTACAAATGAAATGCTTAAGGATGAAATTTCAGAAGTACTTTTGACTCTAACAGAAAGAGAAGAAAAAGTAATTAGACTAAGATTTGGTCTTGAAGATGGAAAATCTCGTACCCTTGAAGAAGTAGGACAAATGTTTGGAGTAACTCGTGAAAGAATTCGTCAAATTGAAGCAAAAGCACTTAGAAAACTTCGTCATCCTTCTCGTTCAAGAAAATTAAAAGATTATATGGTTGAGTAATATGTTTTCACAAAGATTAATAGAAATAGCCTCTTTAATTCCTATTAAATCTCATGTAGTAGATGTAGGATGCGATCATGGCTTACTTGATATATATTTAACAATTAATCGCAATTGTCGTTGCATAGCTAGTGATATAAGTGCAACATGTTTACAAAAAGCAAAAGAAAATATAGAAAAATTTAAACTTGAGGATGAAATTGCAATAATACAGTCAGATGGTTTAGAGAATATTAAATATTCAAAAACAGATTATATTGTTATAGCCGGCATGGGGACTAATACGATACTTGAAATATTAGAAACATGTGTAGCTGATAATATTATAGTTCAGACTAACACAGATTTATTTGATTTCCGTGAGACAATTACCGACAATTTCGAAATTGTTGATGAGAGGGTAGTATATGATAAAAAGATATACTATGTTATCATGAAATTGAAAAGAGGAAGAAAAAGGTATAGTTATGCTGATTATCTTATAGGACCAGTTATAAAAAACAAACATGTTGGAGTTTACAAAGAGTATAAAGAATACTTATTAGAAAAATATAATCAAATATATAATAATATTCCTAGTACTAGCTTAAATAAAAAATTAGAGATAAGAAGTATGATTAGATCACTTAAAAAGTACTGTAAGTAGTTACAGTACTTTTTACATGAAGAAAGTTGGACCACCATCAAATGAATAGTTAACTTTTCTATTATTATCCTCTGCTTCGTTTTTAATATTACTATTTACATTATTAGTGTCATTATTCTTAGTATTGTTAGTATTAGTATTAACATTAGAAGTAGGAGTATCAGTCTTTTTAAATTCATTCATTACTTTAAACATTGTCTTAGCGTTTTTAAGTACTGGTGTTGCTTGTCTAATAATTGGAATAGCTTGATTGGCTACGTTTAAAAACTTTCCAGCACCTGACATAATACTACTAAAATTAATACCACTACCTAATAATCCACGGAAAAGTCCACGTGATGCAGTACTTGCTGCACCACCCATAGGCATATATCCATATGGCATCATATAAGGACTATAATTCATAAATTACTCCTTTCTTATATAATATATGAAAAAAATGGATAAAATTACTATAAAATACTTGTAAAAGCATATGAAATAGTGTATTATCTTATTAGTGCTTTTACTTGGAATAAAACGTCTCCGATTTATCCTAGGTAAATAGTGAATATATAAGAGAGGAGAATTACAATGGCATTAACTAAAGATGTAAAATCAGAAATCATTAAAAAGTATGCTAGAAGCGAAGGCGACACTGGTTCTGCTGAAGTACAAATAGCTATTTTAACAAAAGAAATTAGTGATTTAACTGAACACTTAAAAGTACATAGTCATGATTTTCATTCAAGAAGAGGTCTTCTTAAAAAAGTAGGTCAAAGAAGAAGTTTATTAAACTATCTACTTAAAGAAGATGTTGCAAGATATCGTGAATTGATTAAGAGTTTAGGATTAAGAAAATAATAATAAAATGGTAGGGCACTCTTTTTGAGTGTCTTTATTTTTGAAACATATATTAGGAGGTAGAAATGAAAAAAATATTTGAATTAGACTTTAGAGGACGCAAATTAGTTGCTGAAGTTGGTGAACTTGCTAAACAAGCACATGGTGCTGTTTTAGTTAGATATGGTGATACTGTTGTTCTTTCAACAGTAGTAGTATCTAAAAATGCTAATGTATTATCTGATTTTTTTCCATTAATGGTTTTATATAATGAAAAATTATATTCAGTTGGAAAAATACCAGGAGGATTTATAAAAAGAGAATCTAGACCAAGCGATGTGGCAACACTTGCAGCACGTATGATTGATAGACCAATGAGACCTATGTTTCCTGAAAACTTTAGAAATGAAGTACAAGTAATCAATACAGTTTTATCAGTTGATCAAGATAATTTACCAGAAATGGCTGCTATGTTTGGATCAAGTTTAGCTACTTGCATAAGTAAAGTTCCATTTGATGGTCCTATTGCAGGAGTAAAAGTAGGGCGTGTTGATGGTAAGTTTATTATTAATCCTACAGTTGAAGAAACAGAAAAATCAGATATTGATTTAACAGTAGCGGGTACAACAAAAGCAATTAATATGGTTGAATCTGGTGCTAAAGAAGTATCAGAAGAAGATATGCTAGAAGCTTTAATGTTTGGACATGAAGCAATAAAAGAATTATGTAAGTTCCAAGAAGAAATTGTTGCTGAAATAGGCCAAGAAAAAATGACATATGAAGTTCTTGAAATAACTGATGAATTAAAAGAAAAAGTAGATAGCTTATTAAGAGAAAAATTAAGTAAAGCAATGCGTAGCGATTTAGATAAGCTTGCTAAATATGAAGCTATTGATAATTGTAAAGAAGAAGTTATTAATACTATCACTAATGAAAATAGTGAACTTAATAAAGAAGAATTAAATGTTCTACTTACTAAAGTAAAATTGGTAATGGAACAAATAGAGTATGATATCTTTAGAAAAATAGTTGTAAAAGAAAAAACTAGAGCTGATGGTAGAGCAATGGATGAAATTAGAACATTATCAACTGACATTGATTTACTTCCTAGAACTCATGGTTCAGCATTATTTACTCGTGGACAAACTCAAAGTTTATCTATTACTACATTAGGTGCTTTAGGAGAACATCAAATATTAGATGGTCTTGGTATTGAAGCTGAGAAAAGATTTATGCTTCATTATAATTTTCCTCAATTTTCAGTAGGAGAAACAGGAAGATATGGAGCACCAGGAAGAAGAGAAATAGGACATGGTGCTTTAGGTGAAAGGGCACTTGCTCAAGTAATTCCTTCAGAAGATGTATTCCCTTATACAATACGTGTAGTATCTGAAATTCTTGAAAGCAATGGATCATCATCACAAGCAAGTATTTGTGCTGGTTGTATGAGTCTAATGGCTGCGGGAGTTCCAATTAAAGCTCCAGTTGCAGGTATTGCAATGGGATTAATCACTGATGGTGATGATTATACTATTCTTACTGATATTCAAGGAATGGAAGACCATTTAGGAGATATGGATTTTAAAGTAGCAGGTACAAAAAATGGCATATGTGCACTTCAAATGGATATCAAAATAAAAGGTATTACTAAAGATATATTAAAAGAAGCTTTAGCGCAAGCTAAAAAAGCAAGAATGCAAATCTTAGATGTTATTACATCACAAATTTCAGAACCTCGTAAAGAAGTTTCTAAGTATGCTCCAAAGACTGTTACATTTATGATTAATCCTGATCGTATTAAAGAAGTAATAGGCAAAGGTGGAGAAACGATTACTAAGATAATTCTTGAATCTTCTAATGTTAAAGCAGTAAATGATGTAAATGCTGTTAAAGTTGATTTAGAAGATGATGGTAGAGTAATTATTTATCATACTTCTCAAGAAATTATAGATAAAACAAAAGAAATGATCTTGAATATTGTAAGAGAACCAGAAGTTGATGCTTTATATACTGTAAAAGTAGTAAAAGTTGAAGAATTCGGAGCGTTCGTTCAATTATGGCCAGGATGTGAAGGATTAGTTCACGTTTCGCAACTTGATGCAAACCGTGTTGAAAAACCAAGCGATATTGTTAAAGTAGGCGACGAAATAATTGTTAAAAATTTAGGTTATGATAATAGAGGAAGATTGAATCTATCTCGTAAGGCAGCTATGGCACCTGCAAAACCTAAAGAAGAACAAGAAGATACAAAAGAAAAAGAAACTAATGAATAGTTTCTTTTTTTGTTATTTTTCTTGCTTTTTTTGGTATATCATAACTGCATCTTTATAATGAGAATCTTTATTATCCATTACACTATATATGTCAGGAATTTCTAATAGAGTTTGATTTTCACCAGGTTTAGGAGAAGAATAATCGGCATAATAATAGTAATATTCACTTATAATCTTTCCATCATCTTTTAATGATTTACTTAAATTGTTATCAACAAAGACTCTATATTTTTTTAATGCTTTACTAAAATTCATACCATATGTATACTCAATATAGTGTTGGATATTAGATAAAAGTATTAAATCATATTTTCTCTTTAGATGTTCGGGTAAAAATACCACATTATAATTAAAGAAGGTAGAATTGTTTTCATCTAATTTATATAGTTTTTCTTTTAATAATTTATAATTTTCATCTTTTAGGTAATCAAGTAAACTAATATAAGCGTTACTATTATTATTAGTATTAATGATTAATCCATAACTATATATGTTCTTGCCATCTTTAAATAAACTGTAGACTTGATTCCAAAAATTCTTTGAGTATGTAGGTAATTGATCTCTAATCTTATCTATATATACTTTTTTACTAAATACATTTTGATTATCCGTATAATCTAAATTTTTCCTTAAAAAGAAATTTAAAAACTCTTCTCTTGATAGTACTTTTATAGCTGTCATTTTAAGTTGCATTATATGAAAAGAATAAGCATTTATATCAAATAAATCAACTTTATGAGCACCTTTATTTAGAGCTTCAAATGCATGATCACCACTTGCGCAAGGAACAAGTAAATCTTTATTTTCAACATTCATTTGACTTAAATATCCGCTTATATTTTCAGTTGTAAATATAAAGGAAGGTGAATGTTTTGTAAATGATTGATCACTTCTTTCCCTCAATATAACTTTTTTTAAATTAGTTAAATCTTCTATAATTTTCATATTTTTATCATGCATAATAATCCCCCTTTTTGCCGTGGTTTATTATATATTAATTTATAATGTTTGTCAAAGATATAAAAGAAATAATTACGATAAAACATACTTTATAATCTGTTTAATTTATAATATATTCATACTGACTTGATTTATCTTGCAATTTTTATTATAATTATAGAGGATAGAAATAATAGATATAATAAGACTTCGTTAAAAAAGAAAGAGTATATTTAAATATGGTTTAACTTATAAATACTATATTTTTATATCTATTACATTATTCAAATTAATGTTTTATATTATGATATGATCTATAATTTTATTTTAAGATCATACTAAAGAATGGTAGGATAGGTGGAAAATGAAAACAACACTAGTTATTATGGCGGCTGGAATAGGTAGTCGTTATGGCGGAGGAATCAAACAATTGGAGTCCTTTGGACCAAATGGAGAGATAATAATGGATTACTCCATTCATGATGCGATGGAAGCCGGATTTGACCGAGTAGTATTTGTTATTCGTAAATCTTTGGAAGAAGATTTTAAAGAAATTATTGGAAATAGAATTGCGAAATTACTTCCTGTTTCTTATGTATTTCAAGAAGTTGATGATGTTCCAGCTGGTTTTGACATTAATGGTAGAACAAAACCTTGGGGCACTGTGCAAGCATTATTAGTTTGCAAAAATGAAGTGAAAGAACCATTTGTTTTAATTAATGCTGATGATTATTACGGTAAAGATGCTTTCCGTAAAGTTCATGAATTCTTAGTAAACGGAGATTTAAATGCTGAGCCAATGCAAGCATGTATGGCAGGATTCTTCTTGAAAAACACAATGAGTGATAATGGTGGAGTAAATAGGGGAGTTTGCAAAGTAGATCAAAATAATAATCTAGTAGAAGTAGTTGAAACGAAAGAATTAGTAAAACAAGGTTCAAATGCTGTTGGAAATGCAGATGGAAAAGAAGTGACTGTTGACTTAAATTCTTATGTTTCTATGAACTTTTGGGGATTTATGCCTAATATTTTTTCAACACTTGAAGAGCGTTGGTTAAGATTTTTAGGTAATTGGAACAAAGAAGATATAAAAGCTGAATATTTATTACCTAAGTTTGTCGATGATATGTTAAAAGAAAAAAGAATGAGTGTTAAAGTACTTGAAACTAATGATAGTTGGTTTGGAGTTACTTATAAGGAAGATAAAGAAATAGTTGTAGAAGCTTTTAGAAAACTAATTGAAGAAGGTGTTTACGAGACTCCTCTTGAAAAGGCATAAAGAACTACATATATATTTATAATTTTATACAATAAACATACAAAAGAAAACAATATTAAGTAATTAGTGTTAATTATTAAATACTGTTTTTTTGTTTGTCATCTTTGGTAACGATCTACAATCTAGATTTTACATAGAAAAATGTTTAAAAATGATTAAAGTGTGATAAAATGAAACAACATAGTTAGGAGGAATAAATATGATAAATGACAAGAAAAAAACTATGGTTAGTATTGTTGTTATTACAATTGTTTTAATTGGAATTATATTAGTAATAATAATGAATATGAATAAGGATAATACTAAGGAGCAACCAACAGCATTTATTGAAGATGATAAAGCTGAAAATAATGTTGTTGTCGATAATGTGACTTTTAGTGAAATCACAAAAGTTTATGATGGTGGTATTACTAATTTAAGTGCTAAAATGACAAACAATACTAATGTTTCAAAAAGTTTTACAATTAAAATAATTTTAAAAAATGATGACGGTAAAGAGGTAAAATCAATGATGCAAGTTGTAGAAAATTTAGAGCCAAATAAAACAAAGGTATTTACAACTGGTATAGCCGGTGATTACTCCTATATAAAAAGTATTGAATTTCAAGTAATGGAGGAAAATTAAATGAATAAAAAAATGTTAATTGCTATTATTAGCGCTGTAACTATTGTAATAGTAATATTAGTTTTTCTTTTTATAGGTTTATCTAAAAACAATGATAAAGAAAATGAAAAAAATGATAAAGATTATATTATTGCAAATATGGCAGAATTATTCCCTGATAAAGAAGTAACACAAAAATTTGAGGATAATACAGGTGAATACGAAGTGACTTTTAAAGAGCCTACTTCTAAAGATGGGTTAACTACAATTGTTACTGAATATGATACAAAGATAAATGATAAGGTATTTACTGTTCAAATGAATTACGAAATATCTGATAATAAAATAACTGAGTCAGGAAAATATATTTCTGATGGAGATGTAGTTTCTATTATATATCCAAGCGAAATAGTATTAGGCGTTCCTTACAAAGGCATGATTTGGAAAAGTAGTGACGGATTTGTAACTAATACAGTAACAAGTATGGCAAATAATAGAGTAACTATTGAAAGTATTAGTAAGTTAGATTTTTATGAAGACGGTGAAAAAGCACCAACTAAAAAAGATTATAAAATAACAAGAGTTTATGAAAAAGGTAAAGGTATTATTTTATATCGCACTGAAATAGTTGACTCTGAAACAAGTGTTTATGAAAGAAAAATAGTAGAATGAAAAACTATAAAATGGTTTGATAATGATACTGAAAGGAGGAAGAATGGTGAAATTAAATAGAACTTATTTAGCAAATAAAATCAATAAAAATGGTTTTACATTAATTGAACTAATAGCGATTATTTTAGTACTTGCTATTCTTATTATGATTGCTATTCCTTTCATTACTAAGATTGTTGAAGAAGCCTCAAAAGAAGCCTTTAAACAGACAACTAAAGGAACTGCTTCAGCTCTTGAAAAGAATTGTGATTTAGATATATTAAATAATGAAGCAATTGTTGATAAATATGTAATTGAAAACTACAATATCACAATTGGAGAAAAAATTAACGTTAAAGGGAGGTTGCCTTTATATGCTTATGCAAATGTTAACAATAAGTGTAATGTTCAAATAGCTGCTCATAATAAAAAGTGGTGTGCAACTAAAGCATATGATGAGGATAAAGTAACAGTTTCAAAATATGTTGAAGGACAGTGTAAAATTGGAGATACTGGGTCTGACTTAGTCTCTGGAAATGATACATGGGATGGCTGGATTACAATGACTTTATATTATCCAGCAGGTTCAACAGATAGAGAGTGGCGCCTAGGATCACAGGGGGAAGTTAGATATGATCAAACTCTAATGTGGCAGCCATACACAGGATCTATTACTGTTAGACTTGATCGAGTAGAAGATGTATGGATTAGATATAATCTTGATGGAAAAACAGTAACTATTCCACCAGCTGGCACATTACTAGTTGATATAGAACCAGATAGTTACGGAACAAATAAAAAAGTAAGTTCAGTAAAGGTTAAAATCACATATGACGAAGATGCTACAGTAAAAGAATATCGTGTTGGCGATAGCGATTGGATGACATATGCTGGCGAATTTACTGTAACTGAAAACGTTATTATAGAAGCAAGAGCAAGTAAGCCAGATAATATTTACGATGCTGATGGTAATCTTATTTTATCAAGGAAAATAACTGGGAGAGATGTTGTTTATATTGGTAATATTAATATAAATGAAACAGTATTACCTGCACCTACAATTGAAAGACTTTCAGCAGCGAGTGGAGATGAAGTTGCAAAGGTAAAAATAACATATCCAGCTGGAGCAGATAAAAAAATATATAAAGAGAATTATGGAATAGAAAAAAATTATACTGATGAAATAAGCGTTAAAAAATATGGAACATATTTTATTGCATATTATTATGATGCAAGCGGTAAACGTTCTCAAGCTTCATCAATATATATAAATGATCCAAATGCTGGTGGAGGACCAGGAACGCCAGAGCCACCAACCGGTTATGATCCGGATCCACCTTTGCCTCCGGAAAATCCACAACCACCAGTAACACCTTCGTACCGAGTTGCTGCCCCAACAATAACTGGTAATCCGGATACACCAACAAATAGTCCGGTAGAGATAACTGTTACACCACCAGTAACAGCAGACGCTATTTATATTAAAAAAGACAATGGGAATTATGCGTTATATACTGGGCCAATAACAGTTAAAACTAATACGTTAATAACTGCGTATTATGTTACTAATAATGGAGAAAAATCCGAAAAAGGTTATTACCTTGTTAAAAACATAGTTGAAGGAAATAAACCATATTTAGCAATTAATGCAGATCCATATCCATATTTCGATTCATATGGAAAAACGAGTGTTGATGTTTCACTAGAATATAGTAATGCTGATACAGTTGAATATAGTGAAAACGGAATTGAATATCAAGCATATACTGGAGCATTTACAGTAACAGAAAATAAAACTATATATGCTAGAGCGACAAACTCAAACGGTACAACTTTAAGGCAGTTATCTATAACTAATATTGGTGGTACTGGGCCAACAAAACCAGATATATTATCAGTTAATATTATGGTAGCCCCTGAACCAGTAGCTGCAACAAATTTAGTTGCAAAAGTAACTGTTAAAATTGATTATGATAGTAAAGCAACAAAAAAATACTATACATTAGGTATAGATGGAGTTCTTACAGAGTATACTGGTGAATTTGAAGTTGCTGAAAATACAACCATATATGCCTATGCCATATCAAGCAATGGTAAAGGTAGTGATAGTAAACTGATTGATAATTTATTAAATGGAATATCAGAACCCAATATTATGGCTGATCCATCTAATAGTAGTATCGCAAGTTCAACTATTATAACAATAGAATATGATAAAAATGCATCAGTTAAAAGATATAGTATTAATGGTGGTACCCTTATAGACTATACCGCACCAATAGAAATAGATGAAAATTCAACAATCTATGCTTATAATAAAAATGCAAAAGGTGATGAAGCAGATTCAACATATTATGTAAATAATATAAATCCCAAAACTTCTATATTCTTGATTGATAAAGGATACTATTATATATTAAAGTTAAGTTATCCTGAGTTATCAGCAGGTCGTGAATATAAATGGACAAAAGAGGGTATATGGAAGTCGTATGATGAAAAAGGGATCTTACTAATTAAACCAGAATATAAGGATGAATTATTAGATGTAGATAATAACTTTAAAGTTGGAATTGAAGATGATAACGGTGATATAGTTGATTTTACTAATCACTGGTATATTATTGAAACTGATTTTAAATCACTAAAAGAAAACATCTTTATGAGATGGGATACAACAACACCACCAACTCCTGAAATAGTATTAAATACTTTAGAGCCAGCTAAGACAGTAACAGCAACAATAGTATATAATAAAGCTCTAATAAAAAAAGAGTATAAAATAGTTGATAACGATGGTAATATTATTCAAGATTGGACAGATTATAATGGTGCTATAAATATTTCTAAAAATAATACAATCATCTATGCTCGAGGTATGGATGAGTCAGAAGTATGGAGTAAAACAGCCATTTATAAAGTTAAAAATATTGATGAAAATCCACCAGTTATTAAATTGACTACGGATTTAGAAAAGGTAACGCAAAAGTTAGGAATAAGAGTAAGTGTTACAGATGATGTCATGGTAAGTAAAGTAAAATGGGCCAAAGGAGTATTAGGTGAAAGTTATTTTGCAAGTAGTGGCACTGAAATACTAAATAACAGTATTGTTAATGTAACAGAAAATGCTTATTATACTTTCTACGCAGAAGATGGAGTAGGCAATAAGCAAGTTTATACAATTAATGTTGAAAATATAGATTTAACACCACCACTTATTTCTATTGTTGCAACACCAGAGGATACTGTAGGAACAACTACGCATGTAACAATTGATTATGGTGATTCAACAACAAAACAATATAAAATTGGTAATGGTACAACATGGTCAACTTATAGTGCAGCATTTGATTTGACATCTTATACTGTTTTAACAAACAACTGGCAGAATGCTAATGGTACTGTTACTATTTATGCAAAAGGTAAAGATAGTATTGGTAATGAAATTACAATACAAAAAACATTAGTTAATTTAGACTTAGATATGCCAAATGCACCAGTTATTGTTTCAAATGCAAGTTATCCAGTATTAACTTCAACTGGTGTAATATTAGATTCAACAACGTCAATAGCATATGATACTAGAACTGATATAACTAATTATTACAGTATAAATAATGGAGCCACATGGAATTTATATACCGGAAGCTTTAACTATTCTTCTGGTACAGTATTAGCAAAAAGTATTAAGAAAAGCACTGGATTAGAGGTTAGTGCTAGCAAACTAGTAGCTATGCCAAGTGATGCAATTGGATCACAGGCATACGATAATTCAACAAGTACAGGATTTGCTGCAAAATTAGGGGAAGCATCATTTCATTATATGATTATTGATGAAAGTGTATTAGGAAGAGCTGTGAAATTAACTGCAAAAGGTTATGCTGGAGCAGCATATAATATAAACTTCTACAATGAAAATAAGGCGTTTATCAGTAATATTTCTGGACGTCAAACAACTTTGTCAACATATACTGCAACAATACCAGCAAATGCAAAATATATTGGATTTTCTGGTGGTGGAAGTAAAAAAGATGATGATTTTTCGGTAGCCGCATTATTGATAGAAGTATTTATGGATACTAGTCCAACTTACACCGGCACTTTTGTTTATCCAATTATAAAGGCAAGTGGAGTGGTAGCGCCATACAATTTGGTAAAAGTTAATCACTTTCCTACAAGTGTTCAAAAACTATACAGCTTAGATGGTGGAACAACTTGGCAAACTTATAATAATGAAGAAATTAAGGTACCTGTAAATTCAACCTTAAAAGCAAAAGGTATAGATAAAGATGGAAATGAATCATTTATATCTACATATACATCTAGTGCTCCATCTGATGTAATTGGAATATATGCATATGATGGTTCAACAAGTACAGGATTTGCCGCAAAATTAGGGGAATCAGTATTCCATTATATAGAAATTGATCCTAGTGCAATTGGAAAAAACATAAACATTTATGCAAAAGGATATGCTGGAGCAGCATATAATATAAATTTTTATGATCAAAATAAGGTATTTATAAGTAATATATCTGGTCGTAAGACAACAACTACTACATATACAAAACTAATACCACCAAATGCGAAATATATTGGACTATCTGGTGGAGGTTATAAAACTGATAATGATTTTTCGTACTCAGCTTTAATAATAGAAATGTATTTTTAACAATATTTTTTATTAAAACAATAGTCACTAAATTATGAAATATAATTAATGATAATATAAAAAGTTTAGGTCAAAAAGACTTAAACTTTTTATTTGTTATTACTATTTTATATGTTAGCTAAAATCATTACTATATTATTTATATATATTATAATTTTATCAAATAAAAATATAATGTTTTATTTAAAAACACAAAACAATTTACTTATAAAGTTTAGTTACAAATATTGAAAAAATGATTAAAAAATGGTAAAATGAAACAACATAGTAAGGAGGAATAAATATGATAAATGATAAAAAGAAAATGCTGATTTTAGTTATTGTAGTAACTATTATAATAGGGGTTATATTAGTTATTTTTATAAAAAATAGTAATGATAAAGTTAAAGATAAGCCAAACACAATAATAGAGGATGGTAAAGCAGATAGTGATGTTTTAGTAGAAGATGTAACTTTTAGTAATATTACTAAAATCTTTGATGGAGGAGTAACTACCTTATCTGCAGAAATGTTAAATAACACAAATAAAACAAAAAATTTTAAATTAGAAATTGTTCTGAAAGATGATGATAATAAAGCGGTTAAATCAGTAATGCAAATTATTGAAAATCTAGAGCCAGATAGAACAAAAATATTAACTACTGGCATCGCTGGTGATTATTCAAATATAAAAAATATTGAATTTAAAGTTATGGAGAATGAATAATGAATAATAAGGTTATAATGGCTATTTTAGCTATAATTATAATAGGTGTATCTATATTTATGTTTTTAGGTAAAAAAGATAAAGAAGATAAAGAAAAAAATGAAGAGTACACTGTAAGTAAGCTAAGTGAGTTATTCCCATCTAAAGAGATGAAACAAACTTACAAAGACAGTAATGGAAAGTATGAAGTTAATGTTAAAAGTATAAATGAAAAAGATGGAGTTACTACCGTTATTACTGAGTATGAAACAGAAACTGATGGTAATGAAACAACAGTCAAAACAACATATGAAATAACTAACGAAAAAGTTGTGGAATCTGCAGAGTACATAGAAAAAGATTCAGTTGTTTCTATAATATATCCAATGGAACTTATTGTAGGAATTCCATATAAAAATATGATATGGAAAAGCAAAGATGGATTAATAACAAATACTGTAGTAAGTATGAAAAATAATCAGGTGACTATTGAAAGTATAAGAAAAATGGATGTATATGAAGAGAATAAAACTACACCAACAAGTAAAGACTTTAAAGAAACAAGAGTTTATGAAAAAGGAAAAGGTATAGTCTTATATCGCAGTGAAATAGTAGGAGATAAGTCTAGTATTTATGAAAAAAAAATAGTTAAATAGAAAAAAGGGGTGAGTAAATGACTAAATTTAAAAATAGATATCTTAAAAGCAAATTTAAAAAAAATGGATTTACTTTAATAGAACTTTTAGCTATTATCTTAGTCCTTGCCATCCTTGTATTAATAGCTATTCCTTTTATAACAAAAATAGTTGAAGAAGCTTCAAAAGAAGCTTTTAAACAAACAACAAAAGGAACATCAACAGCTATTGAAAAACAGTGTGATTTACAAACAATTAGTGATGAAGAAATAACTACTACATACGCAGTAGAAAATTATAAGGTAATTGTTGGGGATAGTATAAAAGTAAAAGGAAGACTTCCTTTATATGCTAATGCAAATGCAAATACAAATTGTAATGTTCAAATTGTCGCTCATAATAATAAATGGTGTGCAACTAAGGCATACGATGAAGATAAAGTTACAGTTACTAGATATGCTCCAGGATTATGTAAGATAGGTGATACAGGTCCTACACTTGTAACAGGTAATGATACATGGGATGGCTGGATTACAATGACTTTATATTATCCAGCTGGTTCAACAGATAGAGAGTGGCGCCTAGGTTCACAAGGTGAAGTTAGATATGACGAAACTTTAATGTGGCAAAATTATACAGGCGCTATAACTGTTAAACTAGATAGAGTTGAGGATGTATGGATTAGATATAACCTAGATGGTAAAACAGTAACAATTCCACCACTAGGAACAGTCTTAGTAGATATACAGCCAGATAGTTATGGAACAAGTAAAAAAGTCAGTTCAGTAAAGGTTAAAATCGCATATGATGAAGCTGCTACAGTAAAAGAATATCGTGTTGGTAATAGTGGCTGGATGACATATACAGGCGAGTTTACTGTAACTGAAAATACAATTATTGAAGCAAGAGCTAGTAAACCAGATAATGTTTATGATACAGATGGAAATCTTATAGCTTCAAGAAAAGCAGTTGGAAGAGATGCAGTATATATAGGAAATATTGGAATAAACGAAACAGAACTTCCAGCGCCAACAATTGAGAGACTAGCAGCTTTGGATACGGGTGAAGTAGCTAGAGTGAAAATCACATATCCATCTGAAGTTGATAAAAAAATATATAAAATGAATTATGGAATAGAAGAAAATTACACTGATGAAATAAGTATTGAAAAATATGGAACACATATAATTGCTTATTATTATGATGCAAGTGGTAAACGATCACAAGCCTCTTCAATATATATAAATAATCCTTCTGATCCAAAAGATGGTGGCGGAACAGGAACTAATGATCCTCCAACAGGATATGATCCTTTACCACCATTAGATCCGGGAAATCCGCAACCACCTGTATCGCCTTCATACCGAGTAGTGGCTCCAACAATAACTGGTAATCCAACTGCGCCAACAACTGGTTCAGTTCAAGTCACAGTTACGCCACCAGTATTAGCATCTTCAATTTACATCAAGAAAGATAATGGTGATTATACATTATATACTGGACCTATAACAGTAAAAACAAATGCACTAATAACAGCATATTACATTACTATGAACGGCGAGATATCTGAAAAAGGATACTATTATGTTAAATACATCGTTGAAGGAAATAAGCCATATCTAGCAATTAACGCTGATCCTTATCCATATTCAACATCATATGGGGAAACAAGTGTTAATATATCATTAGATTATAGTAATGCTGATACTGTTGAATATAGTGATAATGGTATTGAGTATACAGCATATACAGGCGCATTTACAGTAAATGAAAATAAAACGATATATGCAAGAGCAAAAAACTCTTATGGTACAACGTTAAGGCAACTATCGATAACTAATATTGGTGGTACTGCTCCAAAGAAACCTGATGTATTATCAGTTAATATTATGGCAGCTCCAGAACCAGTGTTATCATCAAATTTAGTAGCTAAAGTTATAGTGAAAATTGATTATGATAGTAGAGCCACAAAGAAATACTATACTTTAGGAAAAAACACACCTCTTATTGAATATACAGGAGAGTTTGAAGTTACCGAAAATACTATTATATATGCATATGCTTTATCTAGTAATGGTAAAGGTGATAATAGTAAAAAGATAGATAATTTATTAAATGGTATAGCTGAACCTGATATTATAGCTAATCCATCTAATGATAGTGTTGCAAGCTCAACTATTGTTTCAATTGAGTATGATAAGAACGCCACAGTAAAAAGATATAGTATCAATGGTGGAACACTTAGAGATTATGTAGCTCCTATTGAAATACAGGAAAATTCAACTATTTATGCTTATAATAGTAATGCCAAAGGAGATAAAGCAGAGGCAACCTATTACGTAAATAATATTAATCCAAAACCTTCAATATTTTTAATTGATAAAGGATATTACTACATTTTAAAACTAAGTTATCCAGAAATGTCAACAGGTAGAGAATATAAATGGAAAAAAGATGGAATATGGAAGTCTTATGATGAGAAGGGAATCTTATTAATTAAACCTGAATATAAAGATAAGTTATTTGATCAAGATGATAACTTTAAAGTAGGGGTTGAGGATGATAATGGAGATATAATTGATTATACTAATCACTGGTATCTTGTTGATTCTGATTTTAAAGCAATAAAAGAAAATATCTTTATGAGATGGGATACAACTACTCCTCCAACTCCTGAGATAGTTCTAAATACATTAGAACCTGCCCAGCAAGTAACCGCAACTATACTATACAATAAGATTCTTATAAAAAAAGAATATAAAGTAGTAGATAAAGATGGAAATATAGTTCAGGACTGGACAAATTATAATAACCCAATAAATATTAATAAAAATAATACCATTATATATGCTCGTGGTATGGATGAAACAGAAGTATGGAGTGATACTGCTGTTTACAAAGTAATTAATATAGATGAGTTACAACCAGTTATAAAAATAACAACAGACTTAGTAACAGCAACTCAAAAGTTAGGTATCAAAGTAAATGTTACTGATGATGTAATGGTAAGTAAAGTTAAATGGGCTAAAGGGATACTTGGTGAAAGTTACTTTACAACAAGTGGAACAGAAATATTAAACAACAGTATTGTTAATATAACAGAAAATGCTTATTATACTTTCTATGCAGAAGATGGAGTAGGCAATAAACAAGTTTATACTATTAATGTAGAAAATATTGATTTAACACCACCAATTATAACTATTTCAGCTACACCTGAAAATGTGATTAGTACAACATCACAAGTAACAATAAATTATGGTGATTCTGCAACAAAACAGTATAAGATAGGTAGTAGTACTACATGGTTAACATATACTGCAGCATTTAATGTATCATCATATACTGTTCTTACAAATAATTGGCAAAACGCTGATGGTACAGTTACTATTTATGCGAAAGGTAAAGATAGTGTAGGCAATGAGGTTATTGTTACTCAAAAACTATATAATCTAGATTTAGATATGCCAAATAAACCAGTGATTGTTGCAAATGCCGGTTATCCAATATTAACATCTTATGGGGTGAAATTTGATGATGTAACAACGATAACATATGATTCAAGAACTGATATAGATAATTATTATAGTATAAACAACGGAACTACATGGATACCTTATACAGGAACAGTTAGTTTAGCATCAGGTACAATTATTGCTAAAAGTGTAAAAAAAGACACCGGATTAATGGTATCTGTAAGTAAAACTATAACAATGCCTGCCGATGCAATTACAATAAATGCATATGATGGAAGTGATACTACTTACGTTAGAGCAGATGATAAATATATGAGTGTTGATAGTAGTGTAGAAGGTGGTAGCATAAGACTTAAATGGTCCGATGGATATAATGGACTAACAACAATTGCTTTCATTAATGCAAGTGGAGCAGTAATAAGTACTATATCACCACCAAATGATGGATCAGTTGATCAGATATATGGAATTCCTGTAGGTACACGCAGGCTCAGATTATATGGAAATCCTTCTGCTGGTGCTCTATATGAGATTCAAACTTCGAATGAACCTAAAATGACTGCCACAAATGGCTATATGTTAATTCATATAGATCCTACTAAAGCAATTAAAAAACCTTATCAAATGGTAACAATAAATTACTCACCAACAAGTGTACAAAGACTCTATAGAATAGGAACAACTAGTGAATGGCAAAATTATGCAGATAGTCCTATTTGGGTAAACCAAGGCGAAACTATTTATGCTAAGGGAATAGACAAAAATGGAAATCAAACTAGAATAATATCAAGTTATACTGCTAATGTTACAGATGCAATAAGTGTTAGTGCTTTTGATGGAAATGATGCTACTTATGATACAGCATCTGGTAAATATATGGCAATTGATAGTAGTTTAGAAGGTAAAAAGATAAGATTAAAATGGTTTGATGGATACTATGGTCTAACAACAATTGACTTTTTAAATGCAAGTGGCACAGTGATAAGCAGTATATCACCGCCAAATGATGGCTCAGTTGACTTATTATATACAGTTCCAGTAGGAACAAGGAAAATAAGACTTTATGGAAACACTAATGGTGGATTATACGAAATTCAAGTATCAAATGAGCCAACATTTAGTGCTACAAATGGTTACATGTTATTACATTCTGATCCTACTAAAGCAATTAAAAAGCCATATCAAATGGTATCTATAAGTTATTTTTCAACTAGTGTTACAAGACAGTATAGAATTGGAACAACTGGTGAATGGTTAAATTATACAGATACTGCAATATGGGTAAATCAAGGCGATACTATTTATGCTAAAGGAATTGATCAATATGGAAACCAAACAAGAATAATTTCAAGTTATGTTCCAAATGTAGTTGATGCTATTGGTCCAAATGCATACGATGGAAGTTTTACTACTTATGATACAATAATATCAACATCTAAATATATGAGAGTTGATAGTGCAATAGGTGGGAAAGCTGTTAGAATTAAATGGGCTGATGGTCAACCAAATGCAAATATAATATACTTCCTTAACGAAAGTAAAGGAGTTATAAGTTCAATTTCTGTTAATGAAACTACATTAGATCAAAATTATACAGTTCCAGTCGGAACAAGATGGATACAAACATATAGAAGTGGAAATCAGGGTTCACTTTATGAAATTGTACCACCTGTTAGTTAGTATTTATAAATAGAGTACATAACAAAAAAAGTTTAAGTCTTTTGACTTAAACTTTTAATTTATTATAAACATCTTTCACATCTAATAAATTCTCTTTATTTTTATAATAAGGTTTTAAATGCAAATGAAAATGCTTAATTTCTTGAACATCACCATTATTTTGAACTAATGTGCAACCTTGCATATTAAGTTTACTTTCAAGTAACTTCTTTATTTTTTTAGCTGTACTCATTATGTGTGTTAACGTATTAATGTCAATTGTGTCCAAATCTAAGATATGCTCTTTTGGTACAATAAGACAGTGACCATTACAATCAGGATTAACATCTAAAAAAACTTTTACTATATCATCTTCATATATTGTATAAGATGGTATATCACCACTAATAATTCTACAGAAAATACAGTCCATATTATCGTCCTCCATTTATATTATAACTTTATTCTAGAAAAAATTAAAGAATTTCTTTAATTTAGAGTATAAATTATACTAGAGATTTTACAAAAAACAAAAAGTTTAACCAGTTTGAGTTAAACTTTTTTAATAAATTCAATATTTATTATCTATATACTTTAAGGTTGCATTATTCCAAAAAATACCAGCCATGCTAATACTGTTTTAGCAACTAAACTAAGAATTATATAAACTCTTTCGCCATATAAATAATCTTTCCACTTACCAATTTTTTTATACTGTAATATCATATTAATTGGAAATAAATTAAAAAATACGAAATATGAGCCAAATACTGCATATACAAACCAAGGCACTTTAGTTGGATCTGAATTACCAAAAGCATACATAGTTATTACTATCCATGGAATAATACCTGCAAAAGCTCCAAATATAAAAGAAGTCCAGTTTGTTTTTTTAGTATAATAGTTAATTTTCTCCATTAATAAACCAAATAAGTTCATTGAAGCATTTAGTCCAAAAATAAGAATTAATGCACCAATCTCATATACACCAAAAAGTACTGCAATTAAAACCATCATAAGTGATGAACTAAGTGCATATTCATACCATCTAAAGACATTTATACTTTGTTCAAGACCAGTTAAATATTTCTTTCTGAACATTGGCGAAACAATTATAAAATGGAAAAAGGCTGACAGGAATAAAAATGTTGCTACTAAAATAGCAAATGGTAGTTCAAATAATACTTTTGTATCTGTAACTAAACGCATACTAGTCACATCAAACTTTAAGAATGATGAAACTATCTCTGGTTTGAAATTGATAGCTTTATCAAAATTTAGAGCTACTATTAACATAAATAAACCTTGAATAAAATGGAATGATCCCATAATGACATTAAAATTGCATATTGAATTTAACTTTTTCTCTTTCATTTTTACTTTCTCCTTCTAATAAATCAACAATATAATTTATATACTACTTATATATATTGTATTATCATTATAACATTAAAATTTTAATAAGTATAATTGTACTTAACTTTTATGTTATAATTATTGTGGAGGTATCATAATGAACTTAATAAAAGAAAATTGGACAAAAAATGATGGTAAAGAATTTATTGAATATTTAAAGACATTTTCTAATCCGGAAAAAATGGAATGGTCAAAAAACATATTAAATACAAATATGCCTATACTAGTTATAAAAACTCCGGTAATAAAAAAAATAGTAGATGAAATAAGTAAAGGAAACTATCTTTCATTTTTAGATTTAGAATTAAATGAATATTATGAAAACTCAGCAATTAATGGCTTTTTAATATGTAAGATAAATGATTTTGATATTATGAAGAGTTATTTAGATAGATATATGCAGAGTGTGGATAATTGGGCTTTGTGTGATTTACTATCTTTTAAAGTTAAAAACCATGAAAAAGAGTTTTATGATTTATCAATAAACTATATAAATAGTACTAAACCTTTTATTAGAAGATTAGGTTTGGGTATATTATTTAATTTTATAAATAATGATAATTACATAGATAAAATTTTTAATATTATGAATCGTTTTTATAATGAAGAACATTATTATGTTAATATGATGAATGCTTGGTTGTTATGTGAATGTTTTATAAAAAGGAAAAACGAAACAACTAACTTCTTAAAAGATCATAAATTAAATAGATTTACTATTAATAAGGCAATAAGTAAGTGCCGTGATAGTTACCGTGTTTCAAGCGAAGATAAAGAAATGTTACTTAAATATAAAATCAAATAAGATTTATTAATAAATAATAGTTAACTAATAGAAATATTAGTTTTTTTATTAGTATATATAATTGTATTATGTTATAATATCAGACAGTGGTGGCGATATAATGGAAAAATTAGATATAATTATACTTAAAGCTCTTATTAGAAGTAATCATATATATGAGCATATGGATATTTTTGATGTTAATAATAAATTTGCCAGTATTTACCCATTTACCACAGAAAATATAAAAGGTTATTTAGATTGTTTTGATGTAGAAAATAAAGATGTACTTACAGTAGGTGCTTCTGGTGATCAAACATTAAATTTATTATTTAGGGATGTTAAGAGCGTTGATTATTTTGATATGAATCCTTTTACAGAATTATATTTTAATTTAAAATGTGCTGCTATAAAAATTCTAAGTTTAGATGAGTTTCTTGAATTCTTCTGTTTTGATGCTTTCCCAAGTACTTTTAAGAAGAATAAGAATGCTTTTAATATAAATGTATACTATAAAATATCGCCTTATTTAGATGATAATACACGTAAATTTTGGGATAGTCTGTATTTAAAACAAAGTGGTTTTGAAATAAGAAAATCTATGCTTTTTTCTAATGATGAAGAACCATTTAGAGTTTTGCCTAAAGTTAATGATTATTTAAATGAAGATGCATTTAATAGAATAAAAGTTGAACTAGATAAAAAAGCAAAGCCTAAATTTTTTGAAACAAATGTAACTAAATTATCAAGTAAGTTAATTAAAAAATATGATTATATATTACTTTCTAATATTGCACAGTATTTAGATTACATTTATGATAAAGATGAATTAGTTAGCTTTAAAAGATTAATAAAAAGTTTAAGTAATGAATTAAATCCTAATGGTAAAATTATGTTAGCTTATCTTTATGACACAAAGATGGATAGCATCTGGAATGAAAACTATGCTAATATCTATAATTTAAAAAAAGTTATGGAAATATTTGCAGATGAAAATTTAGAATTATTAAATTTTCCAGCAATTACTGATTTAAAATGGCAGTATCAAACAGATAAAAAAGATGCTGCTTTAGTATATACAAAAAAGAACTAGTATTAGTTCTTTTTTCTTGTGAATATCTGCGAATATTCTATTATATAATGTAAGCTAATTGGAAAAATATACAAAAAATGTTATAATAAAATAACAATATATATTTTAGGGGGAGTAAGCATGGGAAAAAGAGAAGGTTATATTGAAGTTTTACTTAGAAGTGGTTTAAATTTACATAAGAAAGATGCTTTATTTATAAGTATTCAAATTAGTCAAAGTGATTTTGCTAGTGAAATAGAGAAAAAAGCAAGAGAGTTTGGTTTAGAGGATATTTTTATATTTTATAATGATTCTAAAAATAACAATAATAAGTTGTCAGAGTATATTGAAAAGAATGCTAAATTTTTGTTTTTTACTAGTGAAAATACTCAAAGTTTAAATATGGCTATGGTCAGTGATCTTATTAATAATGATATTGGTATTCAGTATACAGTAGCTGTTCTTCCAAATCAAAATATTATTTCAGAAGATGAACTATATTATTATTCATCTATAAGCGATAAAGATGCAGTTATAAATTGGAATAAAAAAATAAGTGATAATAATAAAATAGTATCACAAATTAAGAATTTTGATTTAAAAATGTTAAAGATTGAAAATTTAAATGATACTAACCTTACTATGCATTTTAGTGGAAAAATTATGGGTAACAGTGAACAAAATAGAATGAAACTATTTCCAAATTACAAAGTTGAATTAATACCAAATACCGAAAGTGTTAAGGGATTTGTTAAAGCTACTGCTGCTATTGTAGTTGGAACAGAAATAGTTGAAGAACTATCGTTATATATCGATAATGGAGCGGTTAAGGATTATGATTGTACTTCAGGTAACAAAGCAGTAAAAGAAATACTTAATCCTTCTTATTTTCCAGTTGTAGAAGCAATTGGATTAATTGATAAGGAAGCGCCAACATATAGGAAATATGATGAATTCAATAATATTGTTCTTGATAGAACGAGTAATCCATACATACTAATAAGCTCTTATGATGAGAAGAATGATGATAAAAAAAGATTAGTTGTTCCAATAGGTAGTGTGTCTTTAAAAGTTGTTGGTTACAATGAAAAAGGCAAATGTATTCCTCTATATGAAGAGGAAGGATTTTCAAAAAAATTAGTTCCAAATAAAAAATAAGTTTGTACTTATTTTTTTTGTACTTTTCTTTTTCTTTTCCTTTTAAATCAAAGATAAATAATGTATAATAATTACTGGGAGATGATACTATGAATAGTTTAAAAATAGATAAATTATGCGTGGAAGTAGATAATAAGCTTATCTTAGATAATTTTTGCCTTGAAATCAAATCTGGTGAAATCCATGCTATAATGGGCCCAAATGGTACAGGGAAGAGTACTTTATCAAAAGTAATTATGGGTGATCCTAATTATAAAATAGTAAGTGGTAAAATACTATATAATGGTAAGAGTATAAATCATATGCCTACCGATGAAAGAGCAAGACTTGGCATTTTCCTAGGAATGCAAAATCCTCTTGAAGTAGAAGGAGTTACCAATGCTGATTTTTTAAGAACTGCTTGTGCATTAAAAGCTGGTGATACCTTTAGTTTAATACCATTTATTAAAGAAATGGATAATACAATAAAAAGATTACATATGGATAAAAGTATGATACATAGGGGAGTTAATCAAGGCTTCTCAGGCGGAGAAAGAAAGAAAAATGAGATTCTTCAAATGTATATGCTTAAACCAAACATGGTAATGTTAGATGAAATAGATTCTGGTCTTGATGTGGATAGTCTTAAAGTAGTTGGTGAGAATGTAATGAGTTATTATAATGATAATAAACCAGGTATGCTTGTTATTACTCATTATCAAAGACTACTAGATTATATTGTTCCTACACATGTACATATAATGAAAAATGGTAAAATAGTAAAAAGTGGCTCAGCTTCATTAGTTAAACTTATTGAAGAAGTTGGATATGAAAAAATAAATGATGAATCTAGTACTTGTATCGTAAATGAAAAATAAGAATTTGAATAGAATAAAAATAGTAGATGACATACTTAGTAATGTTATAATTGATGATACTATTGAAGTTAATGAAACTACAAAGAATGAATTATTTGACATTACTAGCATTAATTTAATAATAAAGAAAGATACAAGTCTAGAGATAGATTACAGTACAAGGAAAGCCACTAAACTAGATGTTAAAATCAAAGTTCTACCAGGTGTTAATTTTAACTTAAGAGAATATCGTTTTGGTAAAAATTTTAAAATTAGATATCAATATTCACTTATGGAAAATAGTAATACTGAAATATATAAATTTTATGATGTCGCAGGCATCAAAGAAATGAATATAATATATTTATTAGGCGTAAACGCTAAAATAGACTATAACTTTAAAACAATATCAACAGGTTGTGAAAAATATAATATGACTATATATCATCAAGCATCTAATACAGATAGTGATATTAAAAACAATGGAGTTAATATAAATAAAGGCAATCTACAATTTAATGTATCAAGTTTTGTTTCTTCAGGTAATATTGGATGTAATATAAATCAATCAAGTAGAATAATTAATCTAACTGATAATAAATGTCAAATAAATCCTAATTTATTTATTGATGAATATGATGTTAGTGCTAATCATTCAGCTTTAATAGGAAAATTTAGTGATGACGAAATGTTCTATCTTGAGAGTAGAGGAATAGATGAAAAAACAGCATTAAATCTTCTTATTAATGGTTTTCTAACTAGTAATATGCCTAGTGAAATAGGTAAAAAAATTACAAAAAATATAGATAAATACTGGAGGTGATAATATGAATCGTGAGGATTTCATGATGCTTAATAATGAGAAACTAGTGTATTTAGATAATGGTGCAACAACATTAAAACCAACATGTTTAGCCGAAATTACTAGTGATTATTATAACAATTATAGTGCTAATGCTCATCGTGGTGATTATGATATAAGTTTAAAAGTAGATAACATGTATGAAAAAACAAGAAATTTATTAAAGGACTTACTAAATGCTAAAAGTAGTAAAGAAATAGTTTTTACTAGTGGAGCAACAGACTCTTTAAA
Source organism: Bacillota bacterium (assembly GCA_023391185.1). GTDB lineage: Bacteria > Bacillota_I > Bacilli_A > RF39 > UBA660 > RGIG4266. Next base: position 28,413 of record JAEWBI010000065.1, read on the forward strand.
TAAAATAATATTTGGTTATGTTAAAAATATAGTATCTGCAGGAGATGAAGTTTTAATTACCAAAGCTGAACATGCTTCTAATGTTCTTCCATGGTTTGAACTTATAGATCAAGTAGGAATAAATGTAAATTATATTCCGTTAAATAATGAATATAAAGTTACTCTTGAGAATGTTATTAAATCAATTACACCAAAAACAAAAGTTATTTCACTTGCACATATTACTAATGTAGTAGGCGATGCAAGACCAATTAAAGAAATAACTGAGTATGCTCATAAAAACAATATTTTAGTTATTGTTGATGGTGCTCAAGGTGTGGCACATAAAAAAATAGATGTAACTGATTTAGATGTTGATTTTCTAGCATTTTCTGCTCATAAAATGTGTGGGCCTACTGGAGTAGGCGTTATTTATGGTAAAATTGATTTATTAGAAAAAATGAGACCAATCATTGTTGGTGGAGGAATGAATGCTTCCTTTGAAGAAGATACAGGAAGAGTATATAGCGATATACCACAACGTTTTGAAGCTGGGACACCTAATATAGCTGGTGTTATTGGTTTTGGTGCTACATTAGAGTATTTAAATAAAATTGGACTAAGCAATATTGAAAAATATGAAATGGAATTAAAAAGATATGCCATTAATAAACTTAAACAAAATAAGAATATAATAATTTATAACGAACACAGTGAAAGTGGTATTATAACATTTAATTACAAAGATATCTTTTCGCAAGACTTAGCAATATATTTAAATAAGTATAATATATGTGTTAGAGCAGGTAATCACTGTGCTAAGATATTAAAAAATGAAATAGGTATAAAAAATACTTGTCGTGCAAGTTTATATTTTTATAATACTAAAGAGGATATAGATAAATTAGTGGATGCTTTAAACAATCCTAATATTATGGAAGAAATAATATAGACATAACTTGTGTATGTCTTTTTATTTTGTCATAATCAATGCTAAATTTGACAATAAAGCATAATGTGATAGAATACCTCCAATAGGGGTGTT
>JAEWBI010000066.1 GCA_023391185.1 Bacillota bacterium
GTAGGATCTGATGCTCTTAGAACATATGAAATGTTTATAGGAGATTATGAAAAAGATGCTGCTTGGTCTACTAATGGTCTTAAAGGTTGTAAAAAATTCTTAGATCGTCTTTGGAGATTACAAGAAAGAATAAATGATAATAAAGGTTATACTGATGAAGTTTTAGTTAATAAAACAATAAAGAAAGTATCAAATGATTTAGTAAGTATGAAATATAATACAGCTGTATCTGCACTTATGATTATGCTTAATGAATATGAGAAAAATGATACTGTTACTAAGGATGATTTAAGAATAATTGTTCATTTATTAAATCCAATTGCTCCACATATTACTGAAGAAATTAACGAAAAATCTAAACTAGGTAATCCACTATGTGAAAGTTCATGGCCTAGTTATGATGATTCAAAAACTGTAGAAGATAATTATACTATGATAGTACAAGTTAACGGTAAGGTAAGAGGCAAAATGGACGTTGCCCTTAATACAACTGATGAAGATATGAAATTATTAGCGCTTAATATAGATAATGTTAAGTCAAATATTGAAGGCAAAGAAATAGTTAAAGTTATAGTAGTACCTAAGAAACTAGTTAATATTGTTATAAAATAGCAATTATTATATAGACAATAATAAATTTAAAAAGATATGAAGAATTTAATTCATATCTTTTTTATTTTATTAAGTAAATGTAAAGAAGAATGTTTTTCTTTGAATTTATCTTAAAATAAGATATAATTATTTTGAAATAGTAAGAGTGATGTTATGAAAAATAAAGAGTATATAGATTTATATGCATATGAAAATCAACTATATAGTGAGGGATATGGTTATATTGGCGGAACAGATGAAGCTGGTAGAGGACCATTATATGGCCCAGTAGTTGCAGCATGCTGTGTATTACCAAATAATTTTGTTTTAGAAGGACTTAATGATTCTAAACAGTTATCTGAAAAAAAGCGTAATAATTATATTAATTATATAAAAGAGAATGCACTAGCTTATGGTATAGGCATAGTATCAGCTGAAGAGATTGATGAAATAAATATTTACGAAGCTAGTAGAAAAGCAATGATGATAGCAATAGAAGAAGTTAAAAAGAAAATAGATATCGATTATGTCCTTACAGATGCAATGCCACTTCCAAATTTAGATTTACCACATTTGCCTATCATAAAAGGTGATGCAAAAAGTATAACGATTGCAGCAGCAAGTGTTATTGCAAAAGTAACAAGAGATGATATGCTTTATGATATAGATAGAAAATTTCCAGAATATGGTTTTGCTAAGCATAAAGGTTATCCAACTAAAGCTCATTTAGAAGCTATAAATAAATATGGACTTATCGAAGGTTATAGAAAAACTTATGGTCCAGTTAAAGATATTTTAGAAAGGAAGATATAATATGAATAACAATTTAAATTTTTCTAAAAATGTATTTGGGGGTACTACAGGTACTAAGATTGCGGGTAATAATATTACTAGTTATTCACAAGATGGTGGCAGAAGGAGTGTTCAAGAAGTTAGGGAAGACCAAATCAATGCTGAGCATGGTATTAATCCCAATGTTGGAAAAGAATTTCAGGTTAATTATAATAATGGTGCATATCAACAACCAATTAATACTTCCGGAATGACAGGTGCATTTAAAGTGCCAAATGGACAAAGCAATGTAAGTAATCCTCAAGTTCAGCATGATGCGCAATTTGATGCAACAAGAGCAAGAATGCAGGCAATGCAAAACTTAAACAAAAGGGGATTATAATGCAAATCAAAGTTTTACAACTAGGATATCTTCAAACAAATTGTTATTTGTTAATTTCAAATAACAAAATACTATTAATAGATCCAGCTGATGATTTTGATATTATAAAGAAAAATTTATTAGGTTTAGAATTAGTAGGTGTAATTGTTACTCATCATCATCCCGATCATATTGGTGCTTTACAAAGTGTTCTTAAAGAGTATGATGTTAAATTGTTTGACTTTTACAATTTAAAAGAAGGTATAAATAAAATAGACAATTTCGAGTTTGAAATAATTTCCACTCCTGGACATACAAGCGATTCAATAACCATTTATTTTGAAAAAGAAAAAATAATGTTTGTTGGTGATTTTATATTTAAAAACTCCATAGGTAGAACAGATTTGCCAACAGGAAGTTATAGACATATGTTAAGTAGTATAAATAAGTTAAAACAATATCCGAATGTAAAAATATATTCTGGTCATGGTGAAAGTACAACTCTTGAATATGAAAAAAAGTATAATGAATTGTTTAAGTGAGGTAAAATAGATGAAAACTAAAAATGCGTTTACATTAATTGAATTATTGGCAGTAATCTTAATACTTGGTATCATAGCTTTAATAGCGATACCAAAAGTAAGCAATATAATTACAGAGTCAAGAAAAGAGACTCTTAAAACAACAGCATTAAATGTAGTTGATGCAATAAGTAATAACTGTAATAATGAGGAATTATCTAGTTATGATATTACTTCAAGTTATTATATAAGCGGAAGTACTGCAATACCGACTTTAGAATTAAAAGGAGAATTGCCTGATGAAGGTATAGCTAATGTTTCTAATAACTGTGATGTTGAAATGTTTATAAATAAAGATAAATATTGTGCAATAAAAAACTTTGGTGATGATAATGTACAAATAGGGCAATTAAATAATGATGACAGTTGTTTAATGTCTGATGGAACGATTAAACAATCACCAATGGTAACAACACCATCTTCATGTTATATATATAATGAATCAGGAGTGATAACAGGATATCATTTTGAAGATGTAAATTGTCCTGGTGAGATAACAATACCAGATAAAATTGCTAATACAACAATTACTTCTATTGGAGAAGCTGCCTTTGTTGAAGATTATGACTATATAATTTATGGAAATTCAAATATGATTATAGAAGATATTGCTGAAAACTATGATTATTATAGTGCAAATTTTGAGAGTGATTTCGGTATGGAGTTCACAATAGATTGGGCATATCCAGTTTCAAATGTTGATTCTATACAAAAAATGTGTTATGCCGATCCCGAGTCTGAAGGTATAGAAAAACCAATAAATTATGAATTGACTGGTTCAGATGGATTTACATTTTGTAATATAGAGGACAGTGATCCATTATATGACGCTATAGTATATAATGAGCGACTAACAATCCTTAATTTAGGAAATGCTAAACACTTGGAAACAATAGGTACTGCCGCTTTTTATGGTGGGTCTCTTGAAACCATTTTATTTGGATCAATACCTTTACAAAGTATCGGTGTAAGTGCTTTTGAAGATAATTATATAAAAGGAAATTTATATTTAGATAATCTTAACATGTTAACAAATATAGGCGCAGGTGCTTTTAGTTACGATTATATTGAAGGAATAAGTTTGCCAGATAGTCTAGAAACAGTGGGTATGTATGCTTTTGATTGTAATGAGATAAATAAATTAGATTTCAATAATGGGACTAAATATATCGGCGAAGCTGCTTTTTCTACTAATATGTTAATTAATGTAACTATGTCAGATTCCGTTATCTCTATAGGACCTGGTGCATTTTTTGATAATTCGATTGAAACATTAAATTTAGGCAAGTCTATGGAAAATATAGGTTATTTTGCATTTATGGGGCAAAAAATAACATCACTAGTAATTCCAGATTCTGTTAAAACAATTGAAGATGGCGCATTTATGTACAACAAACTAAGCTATTTAAAATTAGGCTCTTCTTTAACAAATATAGGCGCAATGGCTTTTGGTATTAACAACTTAAGTACAGTCACTATTCCAGCTAATGTCGCTACAATAGGTGATAGTGCTTTTTCAAAATGTGAATGCGAAGATAGTACAGGTAATTCTAATTTAACATTAATACAAAATAAGACTGGTAGAAGCTTTGATTGGTCAAAAATAATAGATGAAGGTACCACTGCTACATGTTCTTTCATAACAGGAACATGTGGTACAGTAAATATAACAGGATAAAATATTCATTTAAATTTTTAGTTTTCAATATCCAATTAAGTGTAATTGGATTAATAATAATTTGTTAGAATAAAAAGGTTATATTATAATCTTTTTATTTTGTCTATTAAATGATATAATATTAAGCAGGTGATTTTATGAAACAATCAAATATTAGAAATTTTTCAATTATTGCGCATATAGATCATGGTAAAAGTACTATTGCTGATAGAATACTTGAATTAACAGGCGCAATTGATAAAAGAGAAATGCAAGCACAATTATTAGATAGTATGGAACTAGAACGCGAAAGAGGTATTACAATTAAACTTAATGCTGTTCAGTTACACTATAATTATAAAAATGAAGATTATACTTTACATTTAATTGATACTCCAGGCCATGTTGATTTTACATATGAAGTATCAAGATCTCTAGCGGCTTGTGAAGGCGCTATTTTAGTTGTAGATGCGGCTCAAGGAATTGAAGCACAAACTTTAGCTAATCTTTATCTTGCACTTGAGCATGATTTAACAATAATACCTGTTATTAATAAGATAGATCTTCCAAATGCTAATCCAGATAAAGTTAAGAAAGAATTAATGGATACTCTAGGTTTTAAAGAAGATGAAATTGTTCTTACAAGTGCTAAAAATGGTATAGGTATAAAAGAATTAATTGAAACAGTAATAGAAAAAGTTCCAGCTCCTAAAGGTAATTTAAATGATAATTTACAGGCGCTGATATTTGATAGTTTCTATGATTCTTATCGTGGCATAGTTGCTTTAGTAAGAGTAGTTAATGGAAAATTAAAAGTAGGCGATAATGTAAAAATGATGGCGACAGGCGCTAGTTATGATGTCGTTGAATTACTTTTGCATACACCAAAAGAGAAAAAGGTTAATGAGCTTGTAGCTGGTGAAGTTGGAATGATAGTTGCTAACATTAAAACAATCGAAGATGTAAAAGTAGGTGATACTGTAACATCTTTAGAGAATTCAGCAAAAGAAGCACTTCCTGGTTACAGACCTATGAAACCAATGGTTTTCTGCGGCTTATACCCTCTAGAATCAAATAAATATCCGGATTTAAGAGAAGCATTAGAAAAATTAAAACTTAATGATGCTGCTTTAGAATTTCAACCTGAGACATCTAAAGCTTTAGGATTTGGATTCAGATGTGGTTTCTTAGGATTACTTCATATGGATATAATTGAAGAAAGAATAGAGAGAGAATTTGGAATTGAAATTATCGCAACAAGCCCTTCAGTTATATATAATGTTTATTTAACAGATGGAAGTTTAGTAACAGTAGATAGTCCAGTTAAGCTACCGGATAGACAAAA
>JAEWBI010000001.1 GCA_023391185.1 Bacillota bacterium
AGAAATAAAAAAATACATTGAATGGTATAACACTCAACGTATTCAAAAATCACTAGGATATCTCCCACCTAACAGATATTCTTAAGTTCTTTTTATTTAATATCTACTTGACAGGTACTACTATCTAAAATCTCTCTTTTAAAATATAAATCCCCAAATTTTTAACCAAATGTCTGGAAATATAAAAAATAGTCCAGAAAGTAATATAATAATAAGAAAAGTAATCATTATGCGTAGATTTAACTTTTTATTGTTTGCCTTTTTTTTGTCAATTTTGTATAGTAAGTAATTGAAAAAAACAAATAGTAAAACAGTAGTAACTAATACTATTATTCCTATTATTCTTTCTAATATAGTTGGTTTTACAAATAAACCAAAGATAAATAATGATGAAATCATAACTGGATAACTAGCAACTAAACTAAGAATAATATTTAGAACAATAATCTTATAAGTATTTACCTGTTTGAAATAATTATTAATACATTTCTTCATAAAGCCTCCTACATTTATATTATAGCATATCGTGATAAGACATGGTATAATAAAGATGGTGATAAAAATGGAAAAAGAAAAACAGTGGCTTGATTTAAAACTATGTGATTGGGGTAAATCACAAATAAATGATAGATATGAACTAAAAAGAGCTCGTGATTTAATGAAATCTTTTTATATAACAATATTACTTCCACTTTATGTACCAGTTCAAAATAATAAAAATTGGCGTTTTTCTGTGCCTGATAAAGAACTTACTTGTCGCATTTTTTATCAAGATTTAGTAAGATATCACAAAAAGGAGAATAATGTTTCTTCTATTAGAGATTTACTTTGTGAGGTAAGTAAATATAATGTAATTATGACATCAGAAAAAATTAACCAAATGGTTGATTTAATAGAAAAGAAAAAACAAGAAAAAGATGAAGTATTTGGAGTATTAAGATGAAAAATGCTTATGTACATATACCATTTTGTAAGACAATATGTACATACTGTGACTTTTGCAAGATGTATTATAATGAAAAATGGGCTGATTTATATTTAGATGCTTTAGAGAAAGAAATAAGTTCTAAATATGAAAATGAAACTTTAAACACCATTTATATTGGTGGTGGAACACCAAATTGCTTATCTTTAGAAGAATTAGAAAAACTATTTAATATTATAGATAAATTAAAAAAAGCTGATTCTTATGAATATACAATTGAGTGTAATATAGAACTTTTAACTATAGATCAAATACTCTTAATGAAACGATATGGAATTAATAGAGTTAGTATTGGAGTTCAAACGTTTAATGATAAATATTTAAAGTTCTTAAACCGTCATCATACAAAGGATATGGTTATAGAAAATATAAACTTATTAAAGTCAAATGGTATTAATAATATAAATGTAGATTTAATATATGCTCTACCTAATCAAACGATTGAAGAACTATCTGTAGATATAGATAATTTGAAAAAATTAGACATACCACATATATCAACATATTCATTAATTATAGAATCAAATACAATGTTATCAAAAAGTAATGTTAAGAATATTGATGAAGATTTAGATTATGAGATGTATAATTTAATAATAAATAAACTGGATAATTATAAACATTATGAAACTAGTAATTTTTCTAAAACAGGTTATGAGTCAAAACATAATTTAACATATTGGAACAATGAGCATTACTATGGGTTTGGATTAGGTGCAAGTGGTTACATAGATAATATAAGGTATGAAAACACTAAGAGTCTTAATCATTATTTAGAAGGAATTTATTTGTTAGAAGAAGAAAAATTATCTAAGAATGAGATAATAGAAAATGAATTTATTTTAGGCTTTAGAAAGATTGATGGCGTTAATATAAATGATTTTAATAGAAAATATAACATGGATATTTTGAAATTAGATGTTATAATAGATTTACTAAAGAAAGGCAAATTAATTAATGATGGAAGTAATATAAAAATTAATGAGAATTATGTATATACAGCCAATGATATTTTAATTAATTTTTTAGGTGTGGATTATGAAAAGTAGTGTTTTTGCTAGAGAATTAAACTATATAAAAAATGATAGATTAAGAGAAAGTGTAAAGATCTTACTTGATATGCTTCCTGATTATTTTTATGAGATAGCTGCATCATCAACTGGTAAGTATCATCCTTCTTTTTCTCTTGGTGATGGTGGACTTGTTAGACATACAAAAGTAGCTGTAAGAATAGCAAATGAACTATTTAACGATGCATCGCTGTTTACAAGTTATACTAGTGATGAAAAGGATTTACTTATTATGTCATTACTACTTCATGATGGATTAAAAGAGGGAATAGTAAAAGAAAAATATGTAAGATTTGATCATCCAATTTTAATGGCAAGTTTTATTAGAGATAATATTGATAAGACAAAATTAACTGATGAAGAAGCAGATATTATGGCTAGTAGTATAGCGAGTCATATGGGTCCTTGGAATACAAATGAACCGTATACAAGTGTGGTTTTACCACTTCCAAAGAACAAGTATGAACAGTTTATCCATATGTGTGATTATTTAGCTAGTAGAAAATTTTTAGATGTAAAATTTAATGGAAACGATATTTCAGAATAGACCTATATGGTCTTTTTGTTTGACTATTTATAGACGACATTATATAATGAATTTATTAGGGTGGTATTAATATGAATTCAAAAAGAGATAACTTATATAAATTAAAAGATTTATTAGATCAATATTTTAATGTATTTGAAGTTGGGGCAGAAGCAATTTTTGAATATATGGTACTTTATTTTAAAAATAAAGCATCTTTAAAAGACGAACAAATGAGTTCTATTTTAAAGAGTGAAGTAAAGGATTATTTAAGAAATTTAAGAAATGAGATAAAAATTTGTAATTATGTTTTAAAGCATTCTAATAAGATTAATACAAATGATATGTTCTATGTTTTTGAATTATTAGACGAAGAATATGAAAAGAAATATCAATATATAAATGATGTCTTTGAAAGTTTTTCGACTGCCTTAAGCTTTGAATCAAAAAATAGATTTTATTTGCCAAGAAAAAAATTTAATGAATTAACAGAGATAGAAGTGAATCTGTATAAGGAATATTTAAAAGGCTTTAATATAGAAAGTTTAAAAGACTTCATGATTGATGAACAAAAAATATATACTACCCAGTTATTTGATGATACAATTAAAAAGTCTAAAATATATGATGTAGATGTGCAAGAATTTATTGATATTTTTGCGGTTTTAATAAAAGAGAATGATAATGGTATTCTAACAACAATGCCAATTTTGCCTAGAGTAAGGGATGAAAAAAGTTTTCTAGTTAATATTCATGAGTTAACACATAATGCTTTGATAGTTAGAGATGATATTAATAAAGAGGACACTTTAATTTACAAAGAAGATTTATCTATATTTTATGAATTGCTATACAAGTCTAGAAACCCATTTGTTAAAACAGATTTACATACTAGTGAGATAAGTAAAAGATTACTTGATGAATATAAAAATGAACCATTTTTAGAACAAGTAGATAAAGTTAAATTTTATAGTAAAAAAAGTAATAGCAGGTAATTGTTAAATTAACCTGTTTTATTATATATTAATGGTGTATAATGATGCTAGGAGGTCTTATTATGGAAACTGAACAAAAAGTTATAACATATGAGCAATTAATAGCTGCTAGTCTACTTATTTATGGTAAGAAGATTGATTCAAAGGTGATAATAAAGATATTAGCTTTATTTAAGAAAGAATTAGGTAATGATTATATTCTAGTGGATAGTCCTTTAACTCATATTGAAAAGTATATAGAACATGATGGAAATAGTATTAAATTAAAAGAAGGTATTGATTTTTCAACACCTATTAAGGACAATTTTACTATTAAAAATGAACTAGCTATAATCGCGGGTAATGATGCTCTTGGCTATATTGATTTTTTATGTAATAAAGGATGTCTAAATTGTGTTAATCCTACTTGCACTGTTCCAAGTTATGAAAAGAATGGGTTAGATGAGATGAAATTTCCGGAAGGAAATGAATGCATAGGTTGGGAAAATAATCAATATAAACAAAAGATTATGTTATATGGTGAAAGACAATATTTATATAAATAAACAGACTAAAATTAGTCTGTTTATTTTTGTAAACTTGCTTGATTATTGAGTAATTATTAACTATAATGAGAATAAGGAGGTTATGGTATGATAATAAATGGAATAGATTACAAAATTGATAGAACTAATTGTATCGTTAGGCAGTGGGATAAGGAATATTGTTATCTTTTAGATAACATATTAAGAACAGGTGAAGTTTTTGAAAATAGAACTGGCATTGATACACTTAGTATCGAAGGCGTTAATTTTAAACTTGATGTTGGTAAAGAATTTCCTATACTTGAATCTAAAAAAGTTAATATAAAAAATGCCTTATCTGAGATGCTTTGGATTTATCAAGCTCAAACTAATGAGGTAAAATGGCTTAAAGATCGAGGTAATAATATTTGGAATGAATGGGAAGTTAGTCCGGACGGATATTGGTATGCGACACAAAATGTACCTGATGGCAAAGGTGGTTATGAGAAAAAGCGTATATCAAAGTATTTTGGCCCTGAATATATAGGTACAATTGGAACTGCCTATGGCTGGATCAATAATAAATTTAAAAGACCACAGTATGTACTTAAACAGTTAAAAGAGAATCCTCATGATAGAAGAATGAATATTATTTTATGGCAAGATGATTATATAGAAACTGCTGTATTACCATCTTGTGTATGGAGTAGTGAATGGAAAGTTAGTGGTGGAAAACTGCATACTTATGTACACCAAAGAAGTGCAGATACACCACTTGGGTTACCATTTAATATAAGTCAGTATGCAATACTCCAAGCAATGTTCGCTAAAGTATCTGGGCTAGAGGTTGGTAATTTAAATTGGAGTATTATGGATGCCCATATTTATGTTAATCAAATTGAGGGAATTAAATTACAACTATCCAGGTTTAAGCATATGTTAAATTGGGAGAAAATAATTATGGAAGAAACTGATGAACAGTTACAAGCTAGATATGATAATTTAATATCAAAAAAATCACAACTAAATAGTAAAATAATTAGTTCTATAAATCCAGAAAAATATAATGAATTATTTTGTGATCTAGAAGAATCTATTTCTATATTTGAACTTATGATAACAAAAGAAAAACCAGTTTTAGAACTAGCTGATAAAGATGACTTCTTCAAATTTAATAATGAAGTAAATAATGATAAAGAATACCTAAAAGAGAATATGACTGGAAATAAAGATATAAAAATTAAAAAGTATACTTCTGCACCATTCATCAAAATGCCAATTTCAGCATAAGGAGGGTATATGGATAACTTAGTTTTAATTGCGGCTATAGGAAAAAATAATGAGTTAGGTAAAGATAATAAACTTATTTGGTATTTACCAAATGATTTAAAATTTTTTAAGCAAAACACAATGAATAAACCTATTATAATGGGATATAATACTTTTAAATCACTACCAAAATTATTACCTAATAGAAAACATATAGTTCTAACGCATAAAGATATAACTTTTCCAAATGGCGTTGAAGTATATCATGATAAGGAGACTTTATTAAAAGCAGTAAAGCAGTATGATAGTGATGTTTTTGTGATAGGTGGAGCATCAATTTATAAGCAATTTATAGAAGATGCAGATAAATTAATTTTGACGGAAATAGAAAAAGAAGAAAAAATGGCAGACGTATATTTTCCGATTTTTGATAGAGATAATTATGTTAGAACAGTGTTAGGTGAGAATCAAGATAATGGTATTAAGTATAAGCACCTAGAATATAAGAGGAGAAGATAGTATGAGAGGTAAATTAATTGTAATAGAGGGAACAGATTGTTCTGGTAAAGAAACTCAAACAAAGACACTTATGAATAAACTAACTGCTGAAAATATACCTGTAAAAATTTTTAGTTTTCCTTGGTATGATAGCCCAACTGGTAAGATAGTTGGTGGCCCATATTTAGGTAAGGCATATATTTGTGAGGGTTGGTTTCCGGAAACTGCCGCAAATGTTGATCCTAAAGTCTCATCATTATATTATGCGGCTGATCGCAAATATAATTTGCCTAAAATTGAGGCGGAGCTTGCTAAAGGTAATAATGTAATATTAGATCGATATTTATTTTCTAATATGGCACATCAAGGCGGGAAAATATTTGATTCAAAAGATAGAAATGATATGTATGCATGGCTAGATAATTTAGAGTTCAAATTATTAGAACTTCCTAAACCTGATATATGTATATTTTTACATATGCCTTATGAAGCAACCGAAATTATGAAAGCAAATCGCCCAGAAGCTTCAGACCAACATGAAGCAAGTCCTGAACATTTAAAGAATGCTGAAAGAGCATATATTGAAGTGGCTAAAAAATATAAATTTAAGACAGTCGATGGTTCTAAAAAAATGCGTGGAAATATAACTAAAGAAGATATTAAAACAATTGAAGCAATAAGTGAAGAAATATTTAGTTATGTAATAGAAGAACTAAAGAAGTAAATTGATTATATAATAAAAACCTTATAATTAAAAGTAACAAATTGTTACTTTTTTTGATAGTATAAGAATGTAAACATTTACTAATAAGACATATTATGATAAAATAAATTCAGTAAAGGGTGATATTATGGAACATTATGTACCAGACATTTATAAGAAAAGTATCTATGTAATAGATTATAACAAATTAAAATCAAATGGCATTAAATGTTTACTATTTGATTTAGATAATACATTAGTTCCTTATACAGAAAATGAACCATCAAAAAAGGTGAAAGACTTGTTTAAAAAACTTAATGATTTAGGTTTTAGAGTTCTTATATTTTCTAATAGTGGCAAAAAAAGATTAACACCATTTAAAGAACAATTAGGTATTGATTGTTGCTATAGATGTTGGAAACCATCGCCAAAGAAATTTCTTTTAGTATTAAAAGAATATAAATATAATCAGAGTGAAGTTGCTATAATAGGTGACCAATTACTTACTGATGTTTTAGGTGGAAATGGTGTTGGTATTACGACTATTTTAGTTAATCCAATATCAAAAAAAGATTCTCTGCCAACTAAAGTTAATAGGCTAAGAGAGCAGCATTTAATTAGAAAATTAAGTAAACTTGATTTGTTTTATAAAGGTAGATATTATGGTTAAAAAATGTGTTGGTTGTGGCGCTATTATGCAGTATAATGATGCCTCAAAAGAAGGTTATATTGCTGAAGATAAGTATGAAGAAGCATCTATTTGTGAAAGATGCTTTAGAATAAAGAATTATGGTGATTATAAATCAATTATAAAAGATAATAATACTTTTATTAATATTTTAAAGGGTATAAATAAAACTGATTTAGTGGTCCTTGTTATGGATTTATTTAATATGCCTGAAAATATAGATATTATTAAAGAGAACATCAGTAATCCAGTTTTATTAGTACTGACTAAGCGTGATATTTTACCAAAGGTAATATTTGAAGAAAGATTACTTAGTTATATAGATAAATATAATATTAATACTGTTGATAGAATTGTTGTAAGTAGTGATAAGAATTATAATTTTGATGATTTAATATTTAAAATCAAGGCAAATAAAACTAGTAATAATGTTTATGTTATCGGGTTTACTAATGCTGGAAAAAGTACTTTAATTAATAAATTAATTTATAATTATTCAGATCAAAAACCTACTATAACTACTAGTATGCTTCCTTCTACAACTTTAAATAGTATTGAGATTAAATTTAGTGATAATATGACATTTATAGACACTCCTGGTTTATTAAGTGAAGGAAGTTTAGAAAATATAGTTGATATTAAAACTCTAAAAAAAATAACTCCAAAACAGGAAATAAAACCTATTACATATCAAATAAAATCTAAACAATATATAATTATTGATAATCTAGTTAAATTAGAACTAGCTAATAATAACATTACAATCTTTATGGCTAATACCTTGAAGATAGATAGGTATTATAAGGATAGAGAAATATCTGATCTAGTTACTCGAGTAATAAGTGTAAATAAAAATGAAGATATAGTAGTTAGTGGTTTAGGATTTATAAAAGTTACTAAAAAAGAAGATATAAAAATAAGTGTTCCAAAAAACGTAAAAGTTTATACACGTAAATCTTTAGTATAAAAAGTATTTAATAAAAATACTTTTTTTTTGCCTATAAAGTTGGTATAATAAAGATAGAATAGGAGTGTAATCATGTTAGGAAACATAATAGGAATTAATGATAATCAAATATTACTGAAACTTACTATTGATATTAGTAAACTTCAAAATCTTATTAGTACGCATGTTATTATGGAAGACTCTGAGAAGCAATGTATTGGTGAAATAACTGATATTAAAGATGGTATTGCTTATATAAATTTACTTGGTGAAATAAAAGATGATAAGTTTGTATTTGGAGTAATAAATAAACCGTCATTTGGAGCTGTAGTAAAATTAGTAAGCAAAGAGAAAGTACCTATTATAATAGGTGTAGATAATTATAGAGATAATTTACATCTTAATTTAGGAACAAGTGCTTTATATAGTGGCGTTACCATTGGTATGAGTATCAATGACTTTTTTAGCAACCATTTTGCTATTTTTGGTTCAACTGGTTCGGGAAAGTCTTGTTCAGTAGCCAGAATATTTCAAAATTTATTTGAAAAAAAGCAAGCAATACCATATAGAGCAAGTGTCTTTATATTTGATGCATATGGGGAATATCATAGAGCTTTTTCAGAATTAAATACTAAAAATCCTCAAATAAGTTTTAAAAGTTATACTACTAATTTAAATTTTCC
>JAEWBI010000007.1 GCA_023391185.1 Bacillota bacterium
TGCCTATTATGGATTTAGAATCGAATTTGGAATATTTAGGAATTCCTATTCAAGAAACATATTATTTAAATAATTTATCAAGTCCTATGAAAATGTGTATGGGTTTATCAGAAGATCCAGTACTAAAAGATATTAGTTATGAAATGACTGCAACTGATGGATTTGTTCTCTGTTCAATAGATACTGATATTGAAATAGATGAAAGTTATTATGCTAGTGGAATTGGGCTTACATCAGTTGATTTTAGCAATGCTATCAATTTGGTTGAAATTGGTCAATCAGCCTTTTCTAAAAACTATTTAACTGGTACGCTGGACTTAAGTGGAGCGGTAAATTTAACAAAAATTGGTTCGAATGCGTTTGCATACAATCAACTTGAAACGGCTAAATTCCCATCAAATTTATTATTCATTGGGGCAGGTGCATTTAAAAACAATTCTATGATTACAATTACAATACCTTCCTCAGTAACAACTATAGAAAATCTAGCATTTAGTGATAATGCATGGGTAAGTGTAACTATTGAAGAAAATGCTACAAATAATAAATTTAGGTTTAATGATAATTGGGGAACAATAGGTTGGCCAAGTTCTCTTATGACTGATATTTCTCCAATTAATTATGTTTTAAATACTTCGGTAAATAATTTTGCGTATTCAGGTACATATTTTATTGTAGATGTTCCGACTGCTGGAAACTATAAACTAGAAGTTTGGGGTGCTCAAGGCAGTAATAACGGTGGAAATGGTGGTTATAGCGTAGGTAATCTATCACTAACTAGTGGTACAAAATTATATGTTTATGTTGGAGGACAAAATGGTTATAATGGTGGTGGCGGTATTGGCACACTATATTCTGGTGGTGGAGCATCAGATATAAGAATTAATTCCACTTCATTGCTATCGAGAGTTATAGTTGCTGGAGGTGGCGGAGCAGGGTCAGATGAGTCGGAAGCAGGCTATGGTGGTGGAACTGTTGGTGGTAATTCTGAGTATGCTAATGGTGCTACTGCTACAGCTGGTGGCACAGGTTATGATAATGAAGGTAATGGAAGTTTTGGTATAGGTGGATGGTCTTTGGCACGTGAAGGTAGTGGCGGCGGTGGCTGGTATGGTGGCGGTGCTGATGAACTTGGATTTTCCGGAGCAGGTGGTTCTGGGTATGTATATACTTCCGCTACTTCTTCAAATTATCCATCAGGCTGCTTACTTAATAGTTCAAACTATTTAACTTCCGCTACTACTATTGGTGGAAATACTTCAGTTCCAACATTTACAGGTGCCGGAAGTATGACTGGTAATACTGGTAATGGATATATAAAAATTACATATATTGGTTAACATTAAAATAAAGGGTTTAAATCCTTTATTTTTTTCGAATATTATAGTAAAATAACGTATAGGTGATATATATGTTCGATAAAGTATTAGATTTAATTAAAACAAAAAATTTAGTTGTTCCTGGTTCAATATTTTATAATATGAACGAACTAGGTATTAGTCATGAAGAACTATATATTATTATATATATTATTAATCTTGATGAATTAGAATTTGACATGGTAAAAATGTCAAAAGAACTAGGAATAAAACCAAAAGAATTATTAAAGGTTGTTAATTCTTTGGTAGAAAAAGATTATTTAAAACTTGATGTTATAAAAAATGAATGTAATGCAGGCGAATACTTTAATTTAGATGGGTTATATCGTAAAATGACTTTTAATATCATTGGTAAAGAAGGGGAAAAAATTACTGTTCCTAATACTTTATATGATGAATTTGAACAAGAATTTAAAAGGCCTTTAACACCTATGGAATTTCAAATAATAGATGCATGGAAAGAAGTAGGTTATACATCAGAACTTATCATCCTTGCTTTAAAGGAAGCAACATATAATGGAGCTTATAGCGTTACTTATATTGATAAAGTGTTAAGTGCTTGGGACAAAAAGGGTATTAAGAATGCTGAAGATGTTGCTAAGAATAAGCAAGATTTTAAAAGAAAAAATATTGAACCAGCTGAATTAGAAGAAGAGTATGATTGGTTAAATGAATAAAGAGAGAATATTTAATTACTTAAATGAATTGATTACTAATCCAGTATGTGAGTTAGATTACAGTAAAGATTATGAACTCTTGATTGCTGTAATGCTAAGTGCACAAACTACTGATAAAAGGGTTAATACTGTAACAAATGTTTTATTTAGTAAGTATCCAACTCTTTTAGATCTTAGCAAAGCAAATTTAGATGATGTTAAATACATTATTAAATCACTCGGTACTTATTCAAAAAAAGCATATAATGTTATTGCTATTAGCAGCAGATTAATTGAAGATGCAAGTGGTGTTGTACCAAACAATCGTGAATTTTTAGAGAGTTTACCAGGTGTTGGAAGAAAGACAACTAATGTAGTACTGGGTATATTATTTAATGTACCCTGCATTGCTGTAGACACACATGTAGCTAGAGTTGCTGTTAGACTTGGTTTTGCAAAAGATGGTGATACTGTATATGAGATTGAAAAAAAGCTTACAAGAAAAATCCCAAAAGATAATATGATTAAAATTCATCATCAATTATTACTATTTGGAAGATATCATTGTAAAGCAGTAAAACCAGAATGTAGTAATTGTAAGTTATATGATATATGTAAAGAAAAAAGGAAATCAGTTTGATTTCCTTTTTATATTATTTAATTGTCAAAGTTCCAGTTCCACCCATATCTGGCTTAGAACCACACGCATAAGTTACTTTTAGACTATGATTTCCTAAATCCAATACTTTAATAGCTGCATTTGTTGTACTCCAAGATGTCCCATATGATGTTCCATCAACGGATATATCTTTTAAAGTACATGTGTTAGGTGAATATGTTATTTTACTATAATCATATGTTTCACCTTTAGTTAATGTAGCACTTGGAACTGTTACACTGTATGTAGTAGGAGTTCCATTTACTTTAGTTGAAACTGAAGTTCCAGTAGATTGATTAGATTTATAATTAGTATAAGCCGTTTTAACCATTACTGTAACTGTTCCACTTTCAGAAGGTTCAAAAGTATAATTTGTACTTGTTGTAGAACCGACTTTTACATAAGAACCACTAGAAGTTTCTTCATATATGTCATATCCTAAACTTCCTAAGTTACTACTATTCCAACCTATTATATTTGAAATATAGTTAGATTGGTATCCAGCATTGCTAAATAATTTTTTATAATATGAAGTCAAATATTCTTTTTCAAGCCATTTTGCTGTAGCAGCAGTCCAACTAACAGTTATTTCACCATCACTAGAAGTTGCTTTTAAATCAGTCACATTAGATAACTGTGCAAATCTTGTAGATGTCTCAGTTGGCTCGGTTCCTTTTTTAAATAACTCAGTTGTTTTTAATGAGTCTGGAGTATAGGCACTAGGAAGTATTGGCTCAATAGCCTGAGCTTCTATTGCAACTGATACAACGCTATCAGGTTGCTTAATATTAGTACCTCTAGTCCAAACACTTTTTGCAACTGTATTAAATAGGGCAGCATGTTGCATATTACCAAAGCGAGTATAATGATCAGAATAAATCTTATCATATCCATACCATACTGATATAGCATACTCATCAGTGAATGCAGCAACCCATAAATCATTGATTGCATTGTCAGCTAAACCATTAGCTTTTTTAGTTTCTTCACTAAAGTTAGATGTACCAGTTTTAGCTGAGAACTTCCAACCATTAACATTTGAATATCCTAATAATGCTGATGGGGCAGTTGTAACTAGCATATCTTGTACTATATAAGCTGTGGCCTCACTCATTGCTTTATTACTTACTAATTCATTTTCGAATTCTTCACCAGAATCACGGAAAGTTAACTTTGTATAACTATAAGGTTCATGATAAGTACCACCGTTACCAAAGGCTGCATAAGCAGCGGCAACAGTTAAAGGAGATTCACCATTGTAACCACCAATTGAATGTGCCTCATGTAATGAATTACCAGATAATTCTGGAGATAAACCTAAATTCTTAGCAAATTCTATAATATTTGTCTTTTTAACACTTTGGAAAACCTTAAGTGCAGGAATATTTCTAGACCCAGCTAGAGCTGTACGATAGGAAATAACACCCTGATATCCACCATCAAAGTTTTGAATAGCAGTTCCATCTGAATAAGAGTATTCTTCATCTGCAACCAATTGTCCAGGTGAAGCGTTATTGTATTCTATAGCAGGACCATAAGCAAATAATGGCTTTGCAGTAGAACCTATTTGTCTTCTTGCTTGATTTTCAAGAGTGGCATAATTTATAAGTCCACTTGCTGATGAATCTCTATTAGTACCGATAGCTACAATAGCACCAGTTTTAGTATCTAATACAGTAATACCGGCTTGAACAACATCATTTTCCCATTTATATGATTCACCGCTCATTATTTTATTTATTGCATCTTGCTTAGTAATATCCATAGTTGTATATATTTCCATTGAAGTAGTATAAGGATTCTTTCCAGTATCTCTCTTTACTTCTGCTACAACTGTATCAACGAAACCTTGATATTTTGTATCGTCTCCAGCTGAAGTTCCTTTAGATACTAAATCTTCAACTTTTACAGCATTAGCTGCATCAGCTTCTTCTTGACTTATATATCCATGTCTTACCATAAGTTTTAATACAACACTACGTCTATAAGTAGCATTGTCTGGATTTATAAGTGGATTATATGTATTTGGCGCTTGGAATATACCAGCTATTAAAGCTGCCTCACTTAAATTCATATCTTTAGCGTTTTTACCAAAATATGCTAAACTAGCTTGTTCAACACCATAGTTATTTCCACCTAATAAATTATTATTAACATAAAATTCAATTATTTCTTGTTTTGTATAATTTTTTTCAATTTGAAATATTGATAAATAAATATCTGTAAATTTACGAATAATACCTTTTATACCTTGATCTTCGGAACTTGTAAATGCATTCTTTGAAACTTGCATCGTAAGTGTACTAGCTCCACCAGCACCACTAGAACCAAGTATTTGACCTAATGTTGCCTTAGCAAAACGGGGTAAATCAAAACCATTATGTTGGAAGAACCTTGAATCCTCTGTTGCTACAAGTGCATCAACAAAAACTTCTGGAAGTTCATCATATGTTATTTTTTCGCGTTTTTCTGCGCCTAATTTAGCAATTACTTCATTATCTTTACTATATAATACACTCGCTTCTGAGGTATATAGTTCATTTGGATTAAACTTAGGTGCTTGAACAACAATGTATATGAAGAATGTTCCCATTGCTAACATGCCCAATATAAAGCATACAAAGACAAACATTAAAGCAAATTTCCACCATTTTCTTTTTCTTATATCTAACTTTTTATCTTTTGATTTAGTTCTTGAATCATGAGATTTAATAGTTTTTTTAATACCACTTTTTAAAGCGGTTGTGTTAATAGTCTTTCTTGAAATGCTTTGTGCATTATTTTTTCTCTTGCTCATCTCAATAATTCTCCTTTCTTCACTTTTTAAATCAGTATATTTTTTATATATGCCTGGTCCAAAAAAGACAAGGACATCAACGATTGCGACAATTGCTATTGCTTTGTTACCAACAGTTAGGCTTCCAATCATGCAAGCAATTATACTTACTAAGATAACAAGGCTCTCTACTTGATGTTGATAAATCCATCTTTTTATTTTTTTAATACTCATTAATTTCACCTTCCATTAATTTATCTATTACTTTTATATAATCCAATCTTAAGTTATATTTTAAATCAATTTTAAAGCCATTGTCTTTAAAAAACTTTCTTGGAATAGATTTTCTGCTATTATTATTCAAAAAATCTTGGAGTTTGTTACTAGGTAAAATATATATTTCATTAAATTTAACAAAACTAACAATTAAAAAACCAATACCACCCATTTTAGAAATTGTATCTAGATGTTTGATTTGGTGCTGATGTATATTTGAAAGTGGAAAACTTGTAAGAGTAGTTTCTTTAGCTTCAAAATCAATATATTTTCCTTTATATATTCCGTTATAGTCAGTAGTTGATGGTGTTTTGAAATATGCTTCTTTTATTAAAGCATCATTTCTATTCTTATAATCAACTTTTACTATTCCAATAGGTGTAGGTTTTTTATATATGCAAGCTATATTATTATTTAAATAATATTCATTAGTAATATTGATATCTTCTTCTAGAGTCATCCCTCTGTTATCATAGGTTGTCATTTTAATATATGTTTTTTTTATTCCAGTTGGATAATTCATAAAATCACCTAATTAATTATACTATATTTGTGATAATTTTTCCATATGAAAACACTATTATTAAAAAAATGTCACAAATCCAAAAAAAGAACTAGTTTTAACTAGTTTTGTCGAATACCATGTATTATTAGAAGCAATGTGTTAAATTTATTTCGGTGATACGATGAAAGATTATTATATTGATAAGATTTTCAATGAAATGATTGATGACGTTAAGTATATAAAAATAACTACTTTTCTATTAAAAGAAGAGTAGTTATTTTTGCTTATATACTTCATTGACAAAAAACACTATTATATTATATAATATATCTGTAGTATGAGAGGTGGTGTGCTGATGTATCAAGAGCGAATCTTACTATCAAGTAAAGACATACTTGAAAAAGAATTTAAAGTTGATACTAGGGGGTATCGTCCACAAGAAGTCGATAAGTATTTAGACGTTGTTATTCACGATTATGATGAATATACTAAGATAATCGCTGATTTAGAAAATGAAAAAAAAGAGATTATTGAAGATAATATTCGTTTAAAACAAGAAGTTCGTAGATTAAGAACACAAATTGATGCGCTTAAAGAATCTGTCACAATAGATTCAAAAAGTAATAATGTTGATCTTTTAAGAAGAATTTCAAATTTAGAAAAAATTATATATGGAAAAGAATAGTATCATGACAAACGCTGCATTCTTAGTAATGTAGAGGAAAGTCCATGCTCGCACAACCTGTGATGGTTGTAGTGTTCGTGCAAGGGGAAAAAATAACCCTTGGTAGCATTAGCTAACGGCTCTGAAATAATCTAAGTCTTCGGATATGATTAAACTAGGTGTAAAAGTGCCAAAGTGACGAAGAAACTGGAAACAGTGGAAGTGGAACGTGGTAAACCCCGCGAGCGAGAAACCCAAATTTGGTAGGGGAGCTTAACTGGAGAAATTTGAACGAAGGTTAGGATTGATTCGTCAATAGATAGATGTTTGTCACTCTTAGGAGTACAGAACATGGCTTATATGATATTATTTTTTTAATATAATAGATAGGAGTAATAACGTGAAGGAAATAGGCGAAAGACTAAAAGAAACTCGTGAGAGTATTGGTATATCCGTTGAAGAAGCAGCAGAAGATTTAAAAATGCGTCCATCTCAACTTGAGGATGTGGAAGCAGGTAATATGAATGCTTTTAAAGATGTATTTTCCTTAAAATATTTCGTACGTGATTATTCTAAATATTTAGGACTAGATTATGAAGACATGGTTGATGAATTTAATGAATATCTTTTTGATTATACTTCTAAATTATCATTAGATGATATAAGAAAAGCAAAAAAAGAAGATGAAAAAACAAAAGAACCAAAAATATTTTCACCATATACGTTGGATAAGAAGAGAAAAAAAATAATTTCTCCAATAGTTATTGGATTACTAATATTGGCGGTATTAGGTATAGTAGTTTATTTCGTCATTGATGCAATAAACGATAACAATCAAAATGCAACACCAAATAGTGTATTAGAATAGGGATGAATATTATGAATTTACCAAATAAACTAACCATAGGTAGAATTTTTATGGCATTACTAGTTATTGCTATTTTATTATTTCCATTTGAAGCAATGGGAATATCTACAATGAAATTCTTTGTTAATGAGTCATTAGTTATTGATATTAAGTATTTAATAGCTGGTGTATTATTTGTACTAGCTTCACTTACTGATTTCTTAGACGGTTATATCGCTAGAAAGTATAATCTTGTAACTGATTTTGGAAAAATGACTGATGCTATTGCAGATAAGATGCTTGTTAATTCAGTTTTAATTATATTAGCTTCAACAGGTTTTATAAGTGCCATTATTCCAGTAGTAGTAGTACTTCGTGACACAATAGTTGATGTTATTAAAATGATTGTTGGTAATAAAGGAAAAGCAGTTGCTGCTATAAAAAGTGGTAAAATTAAAACAGCTTGTTTAATGGTTGGTATAACATTAACATTATTTTACAATTTGCCATTTGAGTTAATTAATATTAGAGTATCTGATATTTTACTTATTATTGCAACTGTTATGTCAATAATTTCAGGTGTTCAATATTATACTTTAAATAAAAAGAATTTATTTAACTAAGAGTTAGAAATAACTCTTTTTTTGTAGGATTATTTATATAGCAAATTGTATATTAAATTAAGGGGATAAATATATAATACATAAAAAAGAACAAATGTTCGTAAAAATATTGACATAAAAAAAATTAAGTTGTAAAATGTAATTAACGATAGGAGGAAACACGGTGGTTAAAGATATAAGCAAATTAACAACTGATAAAGCGTTAGAACAAGTATTAGCCGATATAGAAAAACAATTTGGTAAGGGATCTGTTATGAAATTAGGAGAAAATCCTCATCAACATATTGATACCATTTCAAGTGGATCGTTAAGTTTAGATATTGCTCTAGGTATAGGAGGATATCCTAAGGGTAGAATAGTTGAAATATATGGACCAGAATCTTCAGGTAAAACTACTTTTGCACTTCATGCAATTGCTGAGGCACAAAAGAAGGGTGGTAGAGCGGCTTTTATTGACGCTGAGCATTCATTAGATCCAAAATATGCAGCCAGTTTAGGAGTTAACATTGATGAATTATTATTATCACAGCCTGATAACGGAGAACAGGCTCTAGAGATATGTGAGGCACTTGTTAGAAGTGGTGCTATTAGTATAATTGTAATAGACTCTGTAGCAGCTTTAGTTCCACAAGCTGAAATTGAAGGTGAAATGGGTGATTCACATGTTGGATTACAAGCCCGTCTTATGAGTCAAGCATTAAGAAAACTATCTGGTGTTATAAGTAAAACAAACACTATTGCGATATTTATTAATCAATTACGTGAAAAAGTAGGTGTAATGTTTGGTAATCCTGAGACAACTCCAGGTGGAAGAGCGTTAAAATTCTATTCATCAGTAAGACTAGAAATAAGAAGATCAGAACAAATTAAATTAGGTGCAGATATTGTTGGTAATAAAACAACTGTTAAAGTAGTTAAGAACAAAATGGCTCCACCATTTAAAAATTGCTGTGTAGATATCATGTATGGTGAAGGCGTATCTGTTGAGGGAGAGATTGTTGATTTAGCTGCCGATGCTGCTATTATAGAAAAAAGTGGTGCATGGTATTCTTATAAAGGTGAAAAAATAGGTCAAGGTAAAGAAAATGTAAAAGAATTATTAAAAAAAGACTGCAAGTTATATAAGGAACTATATGACAAAGTTAGAGAACATTATGATATTGATGGTGTTAAAAACAATACTAAGGAAATAAAAAAAGATTGTAAAGGAGCAAATGCAGAATAATTTGCTTTTTTTTATTAATAAATATGCTATAATATATATAGATTAGGAGGAATAAATATGGCTAAATTTTGTTCAAGTTGTGGTACAAGTTTAAATGATGATGCTAAATTCTGCCCAAGTTGTGGTGCACAAACAGGTCAGGCAAATTCAAGTAATTTTGCACAATCTGCTCCACAAATGAATTCAAATAATACATCTTCATATCAAACAGGTGCTAAATCTAAAATGGTAGCAGGTCTACTTGGTATCTTTTTAGGTGCATGGGGAATACATAATTTCTATTTAGGTTATAGCGGAAAAGCTATTCTTCAAATAGTACTTACTATTGTTACTTGTGGTGTAGCTGGTATTTGGGGATTTATTGAAGGTATTTTAATACTTTGCGGAAATATTAATACTGATGCAAATGGTAATACATTAATTGATTAATGAAAAGGCTTAAGTCATTATTTATAATAATATTGTTATTTTTGATATTTGTGCTTTTCCTAAAATATAATTTAGAATGGGAATGCATATTTAAAAAAAGTTTACATATTGCTTGTCCAGGGTGTGGCCTTACTAGATCTTTAAGAGCATTATTATCTCTTAATTTAGTGGGATCTATTAAATATAATATTTTAGGAATACCTATATTTTTGATAGGAGTTATTTCAATAGCCATAATAATAAAAGACCTCTTAAAAAATGAAGAAACTTTTATGCCTATGTTATATGAAATAATGAATAAATTCTATAAATTTATATTTATAGTACTTGTAATAACAATGATTATTAATAATATTAATGGAGTATAAACAATTGAATTTTTATTCAATTGTTTTTTCTTGACTTATTTGTCTAAAAACAATACAATAGATATAGATGAAATAATATGTAAATATTAAATTAATCACAGTAAACAGAAAATGGAGGAGAAATATGAACGATACAGTGTTCTCCATTTTACTTGTTTTAGTGGGAATTTTTGTAGGGATAATAATATTCATTATCATTAATTATATTAGAGGAATTAGGGTTAATCAAAAGGCTGACAACATGCTTGAAAAAGCACGTAAAGAAGCTGATAAAATTAAAAGGGATTATTTATTAGAAGCTAAAGAAGAAGCTCAAAAAATAAAAATAGATACTGATAAAGAAGTAAAAGAAAAAAAATCTGAACTTAAAGAATCAGAAGAGCGTTTACTTACACGTGAAAATAATATGGATCGTCGTGACCAAACGCTTCAAAATCGTGAGCAGATGTTAGAAGAAAAAGAGAATAATATAATTAATAAACAAAGAGAATTAGACCGCGAACAAGATAAAGTGGAAGATATTAAAAAAGAGCAAATTACTTTATTAGAACAAATTGCTGGTTATTCAAGAGAAGAAGCTAAGAAACTTGTCATGAAGAGAGTAGAAGAAATGATGAGCTTAGAGATAGCCTCTTATATCAAGGATAAAGAAAGTGAAGCAAAATTAGAAGCAGATAAAAGAGCTAAGACTTTGCTTGTATCGTCTATGCAAAAATATGCATCAGATGTTGCTAATGAACAAACTGTAACAGTAGTAACATTACCAAATGATGATATGAAAGGACGTATAATTGGTAGAGAAGGTAGAAATATAAGAACTATTGAATCTGTAACAGGTGTTGATTTAATTATCGATGACACTCCAGAAGCATTAGTTGTTTCAAGTTTTGATCCATTGCGTCGCGAAATAGCTAGAAATACAATTGAAACATTAGTTAAAGATGGAAGAATCCATCCTGCTAGAATTGAAGAAGTATATGATAAAACTGTAAAAGAAATGCATAATAAGATTGTAGAGCTTGGTAATGACGCTCTATTTGAATTAGGTATTACAAAAGTTGATCCAGAACTTATTGAATTATTAGGTAGATTACATTTTAGAACATCATATGGTCAAAATGTATTACAACATTCTATTGAAGTTGCTAATTTAGCAGGTATTATGGCTGCAGAATTAGGTGAAAATGTAACACTAGCTAAAAGAGCTGGTATCTTCCATGATATAGGTAAAGCAATTGACCATGAAGTAGAAGGTAGTCATGTTGATCTAGGTAGCAATATTGCTTCAAAATACAAAGAAAATGAAGTTGTTATTAATGCTATTGAATCTCATCATGGCAATAAAGAATCTACAAGTGTTATTTCTGAATTGGTAGCAATTGCTGATGCTTTATCTGCAAGTCGCCCAGGAGCAAGAAATGATTCGTTAGAAAATTATGTTAAGAGATTACAAGATCTTGAAGCAATTGGTAATAACACAGCTGGTGTATCAAGTACATTTGCAATTCAAGCGGGTAGAGAACTACGTGTTATTGTTAAACCTGAAGAAATAGATGATTTAGGTAGTTTCAAGGTAGCACGTGAAATAAAAGAAAAAATAGAACAAGAATTGCAATATCCTGGTACAATCAAGGTTGTTGTAATACGTGAAACAAGAGCCACTGAAGAAGCTAAGTAAGCTTCTTTTTTGTTTGACTATTAAATTAAAAAATGTTACTATTATACTAGGTGATTGGTATGGCTAAGAAAAACATATTTAAAAAATGGAAAAAACATAGTGATGATGGATCAGAAAAAGTTAAAATGAAGAAAAGTACTATAATAATTATAGAGGTTGTTTGTGCTGCTCTCATATTTGGTATTTTAGTAGGTATAAAATATTTAGTTACAAACAAAGCCAACGATGACATTGTATATTTAGAAAATCAAGTTGTTAACAATCTAACTTTTACTGATTTTACTCTTAATTATGAGAATGAAGAGAGTAAGGTTAATGTGAAAATGATTAACTATACTGAGGAAAATATACAAATCAGTAAATTGATAATTAGATTATATGCTAAAGATAATACAAAAGTTTCTGAAATAACTGCTGATTTTACAACTGATGGAAATCCATATGTTATCGGTCCAAATCAAGAAACGCTAGTTGAAAACTCTGTTAAGTTAGATTTGACAAATGTATCAAAAGTTGAATATATAGTTCAGTAAAAAATGTATAAAAAAAGTATCGAAGTTTCGATACTTTTTATTTTAACTAAATAACATTACAAATACTTGTAGTGACATTAGAACTCCATTATGTAAAAAGTGTAAACTCATTGGTACAAAAATGTTGTCAGATTTCTGTAAGCAATAGGCAAATACCAAACCAGGTATTGAATAAGGAATTATAAATAATAAATCAACCCAAGTTTCAAACGAACCAATTACATGGAATGAACCAAACAAAACTCCAGAGAAGAAAATAAATAAAAATTTATTCTTAAATATGGCTCTAAAAGATAATCTGAAAGCTAACTCTTCTATTACTGGCGCCAAAAATACGCTAAGTATAAAAGTATAAATTGGAAGTTCCTTAAATAAATCATTGACTGCTTCTTGATTATTCGCTGTTGCATTAGGAGAAAAAATCATTATTATACCATTTGATATTATCATTAAAGCAAGTATTACAATCCAATATTTAAAATAGGTTTTAAAATATTCTTTATGCTTTAATTTAAAATCAAAGAAAGATTTTATAATATAGTCCTTAAATAACAAGAATATTGCTAAAATTATAATTAGTTGCAATACAATTGTATATATACATTTAATAATTGTAGGTACTGTTTCAATATCTATATCAAGTAAGTAGAAAGGTAATCCCGCAAATTGCGAAATTAGAAAGTAAATTAGAAAAGCACCAATTCCTTTTATAATTAACTTAGTATTTGTTTTTTTCTTTTTCATATTATCACCTTTAATAATTATATCAAAAATATCAATAAATAGTTATCTTTTTGTTGGAAATTATTAAATTTATGTTATAATACTTATAGCTGCAAGAGAGAGTGGGGTTGATTCCCCACTCTTTAATGTAATATGGAGGTACATATGAAAATAGAGGACAAAGTTAGAGAACTTATCGAAACTGTAATTGAAGAAAATGATTTTAAACTAGATGAAGTAGAATATATTAAAGAAGGAAGAACATATTTTTTAAGAATTGTTATTGACAAAGATGGTATTGTTGATGTTGAAGATACAGTAAAAGTTTTTCATTTAATTAATCCAATTCTAGATAAAAATGAACCTATCAAGGATGCTTATATTTTAGATGTTTGCTCGAAGGAGAAAGGAAGAGAATAAAATGAGTACTATTAAAAAAGAAGAACCAAAAATGAATAGTAAAGAGTTTTTAAAGGCCATTGAACTATTAAAAAAAGAAAAAGGTATTGATGAAGATACTATCTTCTCTGCAATGGAACTTGCTTTAACAAGTGCCTATAAAAAGAATTTTAATTCACTTGAAAATGTAGAAGTTAAATTTGACCGTGAGAAAGGTGAGGTAAAAGTTTATTCTTATCTTACTGTAGTTGAATTTGATGAAGAAGAAGGAATTGATCCAGAATCTGAAATTGATATTGAAGATGCTAAAAAGATTGATCCTGAAATCAAAGTTGGAGATAGATATAATGTTAAAGAAGTTACTCCAAAAGATTTTGGTAGAGTAGCAGCTGCTACTGCAAAACAAGTAGTAGTTCAAAAAATTAGAGAAGCAGAAAGAAATGTAATTATTAATGAATATGGTGATAAGCAGGATGAATTAGTTAGTGGTACTGCCGCCATGGAAGATGTTAGAAATTACTATATTGACTTAGGTAAAACACAAGGAGTACTTCCAAAAACTGAAATTATTCCAGGTGAAGAAATTAGAATGGGTTCTAATATAAAAATTTATATTACAAAAGTTGAAAGCAATAGTAAAGGACCAATTATATTACTTTCAAGAAGTCATTATGGTTTTGTAAAAAGATTATTTGAACTTGAAATACCAGAAATTAATGAAGGTTCAGTACTTGTATATAGTGTTGCTCGTGAAGCTGGTGTTAGAACTAAAGTTGCAGTTTATTCAGAAGATTCTAATATAGATGCTGTAGGTTCTTGTATTGGTGAAAAAGGTTCAAGAATAGCTAATATATTAAAAGAATTAAGTAAAGAAAAAGTTGATATTATTCCATATGATAAAGAACCTGCAAAATTTATTGAAAATGCTTTAAGTCCAGCTAAGAATGTTAGAGTATTTATTACTGATGAAAAGTCAAAAGAAGCATTAGTAATTGTAGATAAAGACAATCTTTCATTAGCAATAGGTAAAAAAGGGTTAAATGTTAAACTTGCTTCACGTCTAACTAAGTTTAAGATAGATGTTAAAACAACAGAGCAAGCTAGTGAGTTAGGAATTAATATAGTAGGATAATATAAGGAGGTTTTTATGAAGAAAATCCCAAGTAGAACTTGTGTAGTTACAAAAGAAAAACTACCAAAACAAGAATTAATTAGAGTCGTTCGCACACCCGAAGGAGAAGTAGTGATAGATACTACAGGCAAAATGAATGGACGCGGAGCTTATTTGAAAAGAGATTTGACTGTTTTTGAAAAAGCAAAAAAATCAAAAGTTTTAGATAGACATTTGGAAGTAGTGGTACCAGATAGTTTATATGAAGCATTAAGTGATTTAGTAAAATAAAGAAAAGAGGTGTTATTTATGATGAGTGTATTAGAATACGCAGAGGACATAAATAAAACAGTTAGCGAAGTATTAAAACAATGTAGAAATCTTAACATAAAAGTATCGAATGAAGATGATATGTTAGATGATGAAGCAATTACAGAGTTGGATGGCGTTTTCGCTAATGACAATGATAACCTAGATGATAGTTTAGAAGAATTAGAAGTTGTTGTTGATAATAAAGTTATTAATAATGACGAAATTCAAACTAAGCAAAAATTAAAGAAGAAAGTAGATCCTAAAAAACAAGGAAATACAGCTAAAGAAAATGCTAAAAAAGATTTCGCAAATAAAAAGAAAGAAATGTATAAAAATAAAGAAAAACTAACGTCAAACAAGAGTAATGTTGATAAAAATGTTGTACTTTATAGAGAAAACATGACAGTAAGTGAGATTGCAGATGAAATAGGTGTTAGCGGTGCTGAAATAGTAAAGAAGTTATTTTCTTTAGGAATAATGGCAACTCTAAATAATTCAATTAGTTATGAAAATGCTGAAATATTAGTTCTTGATTATGGTAAAGAATTAAAGAGTGCAGAAAAAGCAAATGTGGCTAATTTTGAGCAATTAGAGATAGTTGATGATAAAGAATCATTATTACCTAGACCTCCTGTTGTTACAATAATGGGACATGTTGATCATGGTAAAACAACTTTGTTAGATACTATTAAGAATACAAATGTTGCTGGTGGAGAAGCTGGTGGTATTACTCAAGCAATTAGTGCTTATCAAGTTAATTATAAGGGACAAATTGTTACTTTTATAGATACTCCAGGGCATGCGGCATTTACAGAAATGCGTGCAAGAGGTGCAGGTATTACTGATATAGTAATAATTATAGTAGCGGCTGATGATGGTGTTATGCCACAAACTAAAGAGGCTATTGATCATGCAAAAGCTGCAAATGTTCCTATACTTGTAGCAATTAATAAAATAGATAAGCCTGGTGCAAATCCTGATAAAGTTCTTCAAGAATTAACTGAATATGGTCTTGCTCCAGAAGCATGGGGTGGAGATACAATAGTAACAAATATTTCTGCAAAAACAGGAGTAGGTATTCCAGAATTATTAGAAAATATTTTATTAGTTGCAGAAATGCAAGAATATAAAGCAAATCCAAATAGATATGCTGTAGGAACAGTTATTGAGTCTAGATTAGATAAATCTGTAGGTCCTGTAGTAAGCGTTTTAGTACAAAATGGAACACTACGCTTAGGAGATCCATTAGTAGTTGGGTATGCTGTAGGTAAAGTTCGTACTTTAAGAAATGATAAGGGCGTTGAAATAACTGAAGCTTTACCATCTATGCCAGTTGAAATAACAGGATTAAATGAAACACCTTCATCAGGTGATAAATTTATGGCTTTTGAATCTGAAAAAGAAGCAAAGAAAATTGCTGAAGAAAGAAAAGAGCAATCAAGAATAGCTAGTATTGCTCCAAAACAAGCTGTAAGTTTAGATGATTTATTTGCTCAAATTCAAGAAGGAAATAAAGAAATAAATGTTATTATAAAAGCTGATGTTAATGGTAGTGCTGAAGCTGTTAAAAATTCTCTTGAAAAAATAGAAGTTGAAGATGTTAAAGTTAAAGTAGTTAGAAGTAGTGTAGGAGCTATCACAGAAAGTGATATAGTTCTTGCAAAAGCTTCTAATGCCATAATAATTGGATTTAATGTTAGACCTACTAGTTCTATAAAAGATAAAGCTAAAGAAATAGGTGTAGATATCCGCTTATATAATATTATATATAAAGTAGTTGAAGAAATGGAATCAGCTATGAAGGGTATGTTAGATCCTATATTTGAAGAAAAAATATTAGGTACTGCTGAAGTTAGAAAAATATTTAAATTTTCAAAAGTTGGTATTATTGCTGGTTCATATATAACTGATGGTATAATAAAAAGAGATGCTAAAGCTCGTATTATAAGAGAAGGTGTTGTAATATTTGATGGAAATATAAATACAATTCAAAGAGAAAAAGACACTGTAAAAGAAGTTAAAAAAGGCTTTGAATGCGGAATTACTATTGAAAATTACATAGATATCAAAGAAGGCGATACTATAGAAGCATATGAAATGGTAGAAATTAAGAGATAAATTCTCTTTTTTTTTGACAAATTTTATAATAAGTAATAGAATATATATTTATAAGTGGTGAAAAAATGAAAATTAATTATATTTCCAATAATTTCAATTATACTAGTGCTAAATTATGTAGAAAATCTTCTATAAAAAAGATAATTGCATTATCAATTATGGCTTCAATTTATTTGACTGGTTGCAGTTTAAATAATATGAATTTAGATAATAATGTTACACAAAGTAGTGAGTTTCATATAGAAAAAGAGCAGGATAACTCAAGTCAACCTACTATTAATGTAAATGTTGAAACTAATAATAAAAGTGTTATAAAACCAACTTTTAACATTGTGGAAAAGCAAAATAATGATAAATCAACTTATGATTACGTAATAAGTCAACCTGATACTTCTGTAAGCAATGAGATCTATAATGATAACGTAGTAAATAGTGAACAATTTTTAAATAATAAAAATACGACATCAAACAAAGAAAAGACGGTTGTAAAGGAAGAAATTGTAAAAGAAAAGAAACTAGTCGCAATAACTTTCGATGATGGACCAAGCAAATACACAAGTGAATTAGTTGACATATTAGAAGAAAATGAAGTTAATGCAACATTCTTTGTTATAGGGAGTAATATAAGTAAATATGAAGATTCTGTTGTTAAGGCTTATAAAGCTGGTAATGAAATAGGAATACACACATATTCCCATAAATCTTTTACTACTATGACAATAGCGCAAATAAAAAAAGAATTAAAAAAGACGAGAGATTTATTAGAAAAAGCTGATGTAGATTATTCTAATATTGTAAGACCACCATATGGTAATATAAACAAAAATATTCTAAATGGTATAGACACATCTTTTATATTATGGAGTGTTGATACTAGGGATTGGGAATCTAAAGATAAGGATAAAGTGGTTAAAGAAGTAAAAGATAATATTGCAGAAGGAAGTATAATTTTATTCCATGATATTTATCCTTCTACTATTGAGGCGATTAAAGAATTATTACCCAAATTAACTAAAGAATATGAGTTTGTTACAGTAAGCGAATTATTTGATAGAAATGATATGATTCTTGAGGAAAATCAAAAATATTATAAGGTCAAAAAAAAGTGAATTTCACATAGTGATATTTACTTTTTTTTATATAAATAGTATAATTTAATTAGAATAGGTGGTGTGTAGTGTGAATAATCCATATATATCATATAAAGTTGTCGGAGACACTTTTACATATAAAAGATTTAATAGTGATAATGTTGTGGTAGAAGAAGAAATTCCTTTATTTGAAAATGGAAAAATAAATTCTGTTGCTATTCAAATAGTTGAAAATGTAAGACAAAATAAAAATTATTTGGAAATTAAGAAACAAGACATTAAAACAAAACAACCTATAAAAGGCAAAAAAATAAATCACCAAGGTAAAAGCAGCACTTTAAAGAAATTGGAAATAAGGGATAGATTAAGAAATATTCCAAGTGATGCAGAAAAAGAAGAAATAGATAGAATTGTAAAATCAATAAGTGATGAATATGAAATGACTACTGAAGAAATAAACACTATTCATGCGGATTTATTAACAAAAAATCTTGATAATAGAGACTTAATTAATAATTCAAAAAATGATGAAAAAGAAAAAATAATTAGTCCAGAAAAACATATTAAACTTACTTTAGATGAGTATAAGGCGGTTGAACAGTTTCTAATTAATATTAGCGAAATGCCTGAGATTAATAAGAATAATCTTCGTAAGAAAATTGATGAGATAGAAGCAAAATACAACATTTCATTTATTCAGCTACGAAAAATTTTTAAAGCTGAAAAACATAATGAAAAAGAGAAAAAACAAATTGAACAAATTCAAAGTCAATTAAAAGTTTCAGAGATTGAAAAAAAGAAAGATGCAGCCAAAAAATTTATTGCCGAGTTTCCAGACAATCTTTCTAATGATGAAATAACAATTCGTATGGATGAAATAGAGCGTAATTTAGGAATTCCAAAAGAAGATTTATTTGATTTATATGAAGATGCAAAAGAGTTAAAACACCGTTTACAGAATGAAAAAAAATCAGCAATGGATTTATTCAAAGCGAAAATTGCTGAAATAACTAGCGAAGAAATAGATAGTATTACTGAATTTTTAAATACAGTACCACCTATACCTGAACTCTTCGCAACTGTTAGTAATATAAAAAATAAATATGAATTAAATGATAAAGATCTTATTTTAGCTTATTCTATTAGGAAGAAACAGTTATATAATAATTCAAAACAGACAGTTAATGTTAATCCTAAATTGCAAACTGAAAGAACTGCTAAAAAGTTAGAGTATATGATTCAAGAACTAAAAGAAAAAAATCTAAGTGATAAAGAATTAGCAGAAGCATTAAATGAAATGGCGAAGAAATATAATATAAGTCAATTACAAATGGAATTGTTATATAAAAATGCAATCATTAGCAAACAAAAGAATATTCTATCAGATAAGTTATCAAGAAAACTCACTGGAAAGAAAATTGCCAACAAAAAGAGATTTAGAAAGTTTGTATTAGAAGAGAATAAATTAGATAGTTCTAGTAGTAAAACAAAATTAATAGAAAATGGTTCAAAATTAGTAATAGCAAGTAAATTAGAAGATTGGAAAGAAATGATAGAAAAAAATTATCATAATCCAGTACCAATCTATACTGCTATTAATGTTATGACAATACTTAATAACGGCGGCGGAATTACTCAGGCAAAAAAAGAAATGGAAGATTCACATAATTTTAATCTTAATAAGAATGAAATTATTAAAATTATTACTGAGTATTCTCCATATGGTCAAGAATTTGCTAAAAAAACAAGAAAATATATTATGTCTAAACCTGAGAGATTAATGAACTTTGTATTAGATAAAAAAGCTTCTTTTACAAAAAATAAAGATGAAGTATTAGAAGATTTTAATACAGAAGAAGCAATAAAAAAATTAGAAGAATTAAGAAATTCTATAATTAATCCAGAAGATTTAGGAATTGATAATGTAATTGAACCACCTAGTCCTTGGAAAACTATGTAAAGAGATACAAATATCTCTTTTTTTGTTTATGTATTTATTATTATTACTTTTTTTGATATAATAAAAATATGAGGTGAATATTATGAGTATTAAAATAGATAGAATAGCAAGTAACATGGTAAAAGAAATAAGTTATATTCTTATGACAGAAATAAAAAATCCTGATGTTAAGTTTGTAACTGTAACAGATTGCAAAGTAACAAATGATTTATCATTTGCTAAAGTATATGTTACTGTACTAAATAATGAAAGAAAAAATGAAACTATGGCTGCTTTAAAAAGTGCAAGTGGTTTTATTAGACATGAACTTACTGATAGAGTTGATATCCGTCATATTCCAGAACTTGAATTTGTTTATGATGAATCAATTGAGTATGGTAAGAAAATAGAAACATTAATAGAGAAAATACATGAAGAAGAAAGTGAAGAAGGTAATAAATAGTTACCTTCTTTTTTTTAAAATATTACTCTCAATTACATAAATATATAACTTACTATTAAGGTGGAATTGTTATGAAAAATAAATTAATACATAAAATACCAATAAAAAAAATAAAAGGTAGAAAAATAATTAAAAAGAAATGGATGCGAAAAGAAGTTACTAATAAAGTTAAAATGAAAAGAAAGTTAATTAAACTGATTAGCTATTCATTATTTCTTTTATTATTAACTGTTGCAGTTTTTAGTGTGCGCATTATTCTTTTAAATAATACTAAGGTAGATGCTCAACTAATTGGTGGAAAAGAAATAAGACTAGAAGTGTTTGATGAATACAGTGATCCGGGTATTAAATTAATAATAAACAATAAAGATGTTTCTGATGATATATCATATGGAGGCGAAGTAAATAATAAGAAACTGGGCACATATGAAGTTAAATATTTATATAAAGATAAGGTATATGCAACGAGGATTATTAAAGTTGTAGATACCACTAAACCAGATATTAAACTAAATGGTGAAACAGAAATAAAATTAGTAGAAACATCAAATTATAAAGAATTAGGTGCTGTATCAACTGATAATTATGATGGTGATATATCAAAGGATATTATAATTGAAGGCGAAGTAAATACTTCTAAAACTGGTGAATATAGTTTGATTTATAAAGTGGAAGATTCTTCTAATAATGAGAATACCGTTATTCGAAAGATAATAGTAACAGAGAAGCCAAAAGTTATAATAGAAAAGGTTGTAACTGAGGAAAAAGCAACTACTCCCGTTATTCCAACACCAATCGCAGGTCTTATTACATCAATGTCTTTTACAACTGATGGTTTTAATATAAATGGTTGTGCTACAACTGGTATTATTCCAACATCATTAAGCTTAAATGATATAAATTTTGGTATTAGCACAACTGATAATTGTTATACTGGAACTATTAAATTAAATGATTTAACAAATGGTATATATACACTATATATTAATAGTAATTCATCTAAGGAGAAAGCTATAAATAGTTTAGATCCCTTATTGCAAATAAAAAGGGCGAGAATAGGTGATAAGTTAGTATCTATTGATTATACCAATAATAATGTAAATATTAGTATTCAAGACTTCTATTATGATTATGATGTGATTATTGACTCAGGTCATGGTGGAACTGATGTAGGTGCAGCCAATATTTATATTAAAGAAAAAGATATGAATCTAATTGTTTCCTTGTATGAAAAGGCAAAGTATGAAGCAGCTGGTCTTAAAGTATTAATGGTAAGAAATGATGATTCCTATGGGTTAGGAATGGGTAATTTTTCTAAGGCTCTATATAATAGAGCATATTATATGGGATACTATGGAGTTACTTCAAAAGTTATATATAGTAATCATCATAATTCTAGTAGTTATGCTGGAGCAAGTGGGTTTGAAATGTATGTATCTAATGCTATGTCTGATATGAAAACAGAAATTGGTATATTTAATGCAGTAGGTGAGTTTAAAAAGATTAACAACATAAGTAAAGCAAATAATATTTATGCTAGGGACTACTATACTGGTAATTTATATAGTAAATTGTCGGGTGAAATATATAATTATAAGAATTACTATGCAATATTAAAAATACCATCAGATTTATTTAATGTTAACAATATAACAATATATGAAGGATGTTATTTAAGTAATATAGATGATTATATAGATTACTGGAATAATGAGAATTGGAAACAAATTTCAGATATTAAAGTAGAATATTATATAAAGAAGATTAAAGGTTAATAATCTTTACAAAATAAGCATTATATGATAAACTAAGACAAGGTTGGTGATATTATGTTATCTAGTATAGAAATAAATTATTTAAGTTATAGAGTTGTTCCGCTAATTCAAAATGGCAATTCTTTAGCAATACAAAATAAGCCTTTATTAGTTGAACCCGTTTCACCAATAAGTACTAATATTGGGTATAATTCTAATAATCCAAATAGTAATAGAGACATTATTAAACATAATAATCCTAATAAAAATGTGAGCGCAAATTTCAAAGAAGTGTTTGAAAACGAGTTAGCAAAAACTAAAAGAATTGGGATAAAAATATAAATTTGATAGTGATAAATAATAGTAGTTATTTAAATGGTAATAAGAAAGATAGTGGTGATGAAAACTATCCGAAATTAAATAATGAATTACATATTTTGAATCAAAGCGTTACTTGCGTTAAAAGTTTAAGAGCATAGATTTCTATGAAATAAGGTGGTACCGCTATATAAATATATAGTCCTTATATTCATAGGAATTTTTTTTGGAGGTAGTAATGGTTAAAATAGAAAGGTTAATATTTGATCTTGATAATACACTTATATTATGGA
>JAEWBI010000009.1 GCA_023391185.1 Bacillota bacterium
TGTTATTATGGAAGACTCTGAGAAACAATGTATTGGTGAAATAACTGATATTAAAGATGGTATTGCTTATATAAATTTACTTGGTGAAATAAAAGAAGATAGATTCGTATTTGGAGTTATAAATAAACCATCATTTGGAGCTGTAGTAAAATTAGTAAGCAAAGAGAAAGTACCGATTATAATAGGTGTGGATAATTATAGAGATAATCTACATCTTAATTTGGGAACTAGTGCTTTATATAGTGGCGTTACCATTGGTATGAGTATCAATGACTTTTTTAGCAATCATTTTGCTATTTTTGGTTCTACTGGTTCAGGCAAATCTTGTTCAGTAGCAAGAATATTTCAAAATTTATTTGAAAAAAAACAAGCTATACCTTATAGAGCAAGTGTCTTTATATTTGATGCATATGGGGAATATCATAGAGCTTTTTCAGAATTAAATACTAAAAATCCTCAAATAAGTTTTAAAAGTTATACTACTAATTTAAATTTTCCTGATCAAGAAATACTTAAAATTCCACCATGGTTACTTACAATAGATGATTATGCATTATTACTTGGTGCTGATAAAGCATCACAACTTCCAATAATAGAAAAAGCATTAAAATTAGTTAGTGTTTTTGGTAGAGAAGAAGAATTAGTTTTAAAACATAAAAATGATATAATTTCTAGAGCCCTTCTTGATATCCTTAGTAGTGGTAGACCAGCTGCTCAAATAAGAGATCAATTAGTTTCAGTTCTTACTTATTATAATACTCGTGAACTAAATTTAGAAACTCCTATATTTCAGCCTGGTTATACAAGACCTTTAAAACAATGTTTTTTTATTGATAATACTGGAAAAATTAGAGATATGGAGACAATTACTTCTTTCTTTGAGTCTTTTTTAACTGAAAGTTTAGAACTTACAATGCCAGATAGTTCATTTAAATATACATTAAAAGATTTAAAAGATGCTTTTGATTTTGCTCTCATATCAGAGGGAGTTTTAAAAAGTGATAAAATATATGATGAATCAAATGTTTTAAAAGTACGTCTTCATGGATTAGTTAATGGTGAATATGCAAAGTATTTTGATTTGCCTGACTATATGACTAGAGAACAATATATAAAAATGTTATTAATGGCTAATAATGGACATAAAGCTCAAATAATTAATTTTAATATAAATTATGTTGATGATAGATTTGCAAAAAGTATTACAAAGATATTTTCTAAATTTCTATTTGATTATGCTAAAGGAATGAGTAAAAGGACCACTTTACCATTTCATATTGTACTTGAAGAAGCCCATAGATATGTTCAAAATGACAATGATGTTGCTTTGCTAGGATATAATATTTTTGAACGAATTACAAAAGAAGGACGTAAATATGGAATCATGCTTGGGCTTATTTCACAAAGACCGAGTGAGTTATCTGAAACAACATTGTCACAGTGTAGTAATTTTTTAATTTTTAAGATGCTTCATCCACGTGATATTGATTATATAAAAGAAATAGTACCAAATATTACAGCAGAAGTAGTTAAACGACTTAGAATTTTGCAACCTGGTACTTGTATAGCCTTTGGTAATGCTTTTAAAGTACCAGTAATAGTAAAATTCGAAATGCCAAATCCTGCTCCAACAAGTGAAAGCTGCGATGTTAGTAAGATCTGGTTTGTAAGTAACAGTTAGTTGTCATATATCATAAAAAGTGATATAATTGCTAAGAAACGAACCAGAGGTGAATTATGAAAAGAAAGTTTAATGAATTGGCAACAAATATCAGAAAGGGTTTTTCTAAACTCAAGATATTTTGTAGCACATATGCTAGAACTAATATATTATTTATTAGTTATGTAGTGGTTGCTTTGTTTAATTCAACAATACTTAGATATTATACAACTGAATCATTTTGGAATATAAAACCAATTCTTGCTGATTTAGCAGTTGTATTATTAATTGGTTCTGTAGGTTATTTTTTAAAACCAAAGAATCAATTTAAATATTTTTGTACTTGGGAGATAATTCTTACTGCTATATGTTTTATAAACAGTGTTTATTATAATAATTATTATTCATTTGTTTCATTATCATTACTTGCTACATCTACGCAAGCAATGGGAGTGGCAAATGCTCTTACAAAAATATTAGAAATAAAAGATTTTATATTTTTTGTACCATTATTTATATTTTTTATAACAAACGGAGTATTAAAGAGAAGAGGCTACTTTGATTTTGTAAGCCAAATAGAAGTAGGAAAAATTAGAGCTATGAATACTGCCATCGCAGGATTAGTAGTCTTAGGTTTTTTTGTTTCTATGCTTACGGGAACTGACTTAAGTAGATTAAAAAAACAGTGGAATAGGGAGTATGTTGTTATGCAATTTGGTATATATATATATCAAGGTAACGATGTAATCGCTTCATTAAAACCACAAATTAGCCCTTTATTTGGACTTGACACAGCAACTAAAGAATATGTTGATTATTATAAAAATAATACAAATCCAGATACAACAAATAAATATACTAACATTTATGAAGGCAAAAACATTTTAGCTATTCATGCTGAAAGTATACAAAAGTGGTTAATTAATACTTCTATAAATGGAGTCCCTATAACACCTACACTAAACAAATTATCAAGTGAGGGAATGTACTTCAGTAACTACTACTCACAAGAATCAGTAGGTACTAGTAGTGATACAGAGTTTACTTTCAATACTTCATTACTTCCTGCATCTTCAGGAACTGTATTTGTTAGTTATTGGGATAGAAATTATGCTTATACAACACAAAAATTACTAAAAGATAAAGGTTATTATACATTTAGTATGCATGGTAATAACTGTTCTATGTGGAATAGAAGTACTATGTATAAGAGTTTAGGATATGACCATTTTTATTGTTATACTGATGCTTATCAAATTGATGATGTAATTGGCATAGGTTTATCAGATAAGTCATTCTTTAAACAATCAAAAGATATAATATCTGATATTCATAAACAATATGATAAGTTCTATGGAACACTTATAATGCTTACAAATCATACTCCTTGGGCTGATATTAGTAAACATAGTGATTATGATGTAACAATGCACTATACAGATCCTACAACTGGAGAACAAAAAACTGCTCCGTATCTTGAAGGTACAACAATGGGTGATTATATTAAATCAGCTAATTATGCTGATGCAGCATTAGGTGAACTAATTAATGGACTTGATGAATCAGGAATATTAGATGATACAGTAATTGTAATATATGGTGATCATGATGCTAAACTAAAAAAATCAGAATATGTAACATATTATAATTATGATCCTGTTACTCAATCGATAAAAGATAAAGAAGCAGAAGATTATGTGGATGTTGATTATTATTCATATGAACTTAATAGATCAGTACCATTTATTATATGGACAAAAGAAAAAACATATAGTTTTGAAGAAAAAGAAGTTATGGGTATGTATGATGCACAGCCAACATTAGGAAATATGTTTAACTTCTATAATCCATATGCTTTGGGACAAGATATATTTAATACTACTGAAAACGTTGTTATTTTTCCAAATGGAAACTGGTTAACAAACAAAATGTACTATAATAGTCAAAAAGACGAAGGTCTTGCTTTAACACTTAGTGAGCCAGTAAGTAGCGATTATATAACTAAATATAATAAAATGGCTGCTGATGAAGTTTCTGTATCTGATAAAATTATAGTTTATGATTTATTTGAAAAGACAAAGAACTTAACTTTAGACATAAATGATAAATAAAACGCATAAAATTTTATAAAAACATTGCGTAAATAACTATTATTTGATATAATTTATTTACGCAAGTGCGTGGGGCCGTAGCCAAGTGGTAAGGCACGGGACTGCAACTCCCTGATCGGTGGTTCAAATCCGCTCGGCCCCTCCAAACTGCAGGTGTAGTACAATGGTTCGTATGCGGCCTTGCCAAGGCTGAGATGGGAGTTCGATTCTCCTCACTTGCTCCATTGAGTATTTTATAATAACCTTAGTAAGTATTAACTTACTAAGGTTATTTTTTTCGTATTATATACTTAAAGCCTTCCAATTGTTAAGAAGTAGGTTAATTGATGCTTAAAAAAGTGTTTTAAAAATAGATAATAATCTCTTAGATGTCTAAAATTACTTAAAGATACTGAAGTTTTAGAAATTATTAATTGATATTATTCTTTTAATCTGTTGTCAATCATATTTAATTAACTTATGAGTAAAAAGAAAATTTTTAAATTTAATTTTTTAATGAATAAAATATAGTATAATAATTTATAGGAAGTGAAATTAATGTC
Organism: Bacillota bacterium; assembly: GCA_023391185.1. Classification (GTDB taxonomy): domain Bacteria; phylum Bacillota_I; class Bacilli_A; order RF39; family UBA660; genus RGIG4266. Next base: position 4,314 of record JAEWBI010000009.1, read on the forward strand.
TGAGTTAACTATAAAAATTGAATCTATAGATATACTTAATAAAGAGTTAGAAGAATATATTTCTTCACTAAAAGGTGTTCTAGAAATTAGAATAAATTCTAATGAAAACAAGATTTATATGAAATATGATTCAAAATTAATAAGCATAAAGCAATTAGTATTGGAAGTTAAATTATTTTTATATCTTATAAAAATACCATCTATAATTAGTTTTGATAAGCACTCTAATCAAGATCTAGTAACTACTTTAATATTTGTTGAAGATGCTTGTTGTGATTATTGTATAAAAGGAGCTATAGAAGAGTTAATGTTATTAGATGGCATTGAAATGGCAAGTGCCGATTATAACTATGATACTTATTTTAATATTTCTATTGAAATAAAATACGATAAAAAAATATATAATGAAAATGATTTAAAACATTTAGTAACAAGATTTTTTAAATAGATTTTTGAAATAATAAATGTATTACAATTATTTTATAAATCGTTTTATTTATTAATTAATCTATCTAATTATTGGAATTGTGCTATAATAGTGTCGTATTATGGAGGAAAATATGATTATAAAAATGATGAACAGAGCAGTTGTTTTTGAAGATGGTGATAATAATTTTGAGGTTAGTCAATCTTGTGATAATGACATTTGTTTTAGATCTATAAATCCAAATTTGGAATTTAATTTTAATTTTAAATCAAGGGAGATTGCTGAATGGAAATCTTA
>JAEWBI010000067.1 GCA_023391185.1 Bacillota bacterium
CAATTTTTTTCATAATAAAAATATAGAAGTAAATAGAAATGAATTATTAAATCAATATACAGAAAACATAATTAACAAATTAATAAAATATGATATATTTGATAGTTTTTCATCTAAAAAAGAGTTAAATAAATGGATATTTGAATTAAATAGTTTAGAAGTTAACAATATTTTGAGTTTAAATATAGAACCCAAGAATATAAAGTTTGATCCGGAATTATTAATAAATAAAAATTTATTAAATACTATAGATTATAATAAAAGAGTTGAAGCATTAGCAAGTATAAAAAATGCTGATGGTTGGTATCATTTATTTGATAGAATGCTAAATCTTGAATTTTTATATAGCGATAAATTTTATCAAGATATTGAAACAATGAAAAGAGCAAAAAGTGCTCAAATGTCGCTATGGATAATTGGTGAACCAAATTTTATTAACAGTCCATATCATGATGAAGATTTTGAACTATTAGTTACTTCAAAAGATACAAGTGGAAAAGGTTGTGATTATCTTGTATGGGATGCTATAGCGACAGTAGCAGAAAATTTTGATTCAATTAATAGTAATTATCACAGACAAGATTTACAAACTATAATTAGATATTCTGGTGCATGTCTTCAAGGATCTCATACTTATCCAGAAGGTTCTATAAATAATTTAGCAATTAATCCTATATCATTAAAAGATAAATATCATTTAGAAAATATGGAGATATTAGCAAATAATACTGAAATAGGAAATTTTTTATATGCTGTGATGACAAATCCAGAAGCAATAAAAAGAAGAGATTACAGAAGTATAATAAGGGAAATGGTAGAAAATAAAGATAAAATTAGTTATGTATTTTTATTATGTTATTATGCAGTAGGCGAAAAAGAAGCAACATCTGCTCAAAATATATGTTTACATAATTATTTCTATGATATAAAAAGTGACTATAATATAGATGAATTACTTGAAAAAGTTGATGAAAGAATTAATGTTATAAATGGTGAATTTAAAGAAGTAATAACATATGAATTAGAATGTAATGAGTCTATTAAAATAAAAAAGAAAGGCTTTAAAAAATTATTTAAGAATTAGTTTAACTTTAAAATCTTTCAGCATTTAAGAATTCAACTAACATAAATGTTAGTTTTTTTGTAATAACAATTAAAATACAATAAATGTTAAATAATATTAATGGTAATTAAAGTAAACTTAATATAAGATAACTAATTAATCCAAGCTAAACATTCTTTATGATATAATTATAAAAGGTGGTTGTGTGGAAAATAGAATTATTGAAATAATGAAATGTAAGAATTGTTCCTTATGTAACAATCAGTTACCTCTATTAGATAATACTATATCAGGAGATATTATGTGGGTTGGATTGTCTGCAAAAAAAGTTGTTGATATCACAAGCTCAACACCACTTGAAAACAATACTAATAGTGGTAAAATTATTGAACAAATTGAACAAAAAATACCAAAGTATAATTTCTACAAGACTAATTTACTGAAATGTCTTCCACTTGATAAAAATAATAAATTAAGATATCCAACTATTAATGAAATGGATAAATGTATTAGTAATTTGATATATGAAATAGATATAATTAAGCCTAAATTAATATTTTTGTTAGGTAGAAAAACATATAATTATGTCTATAAGTATTTTAAAAATAACAATTTAGAAACAAATAATATTAATTATATAGAGCATCCATCATATATTTATGTTTATAAGAAAAGATATATAGATGAATATATAAGTAAAATAATAGAAATAATTAATTGCAAAGATTATAAAGGAGAATAATATATGAAAATAATAATGGCTACTAAAAATCCAGGTAAAATTGAAGGGGCAAAAAAAGCCTTTTCAAATTATTTTAGAGATATAGAGATAGTAGGTATATCTGTATCTTCTAATGTAAGTGATCAGCCTGTTAATGAAGAAATATATTTAGGTGCAAAAAACAGAATAAAGAATTTAAAACAATATTGCAAAGAAAACAACATAAAAGGAGATTTATATATATCGGTTGAATCTGGTATAACTAATCAAATATGCGATTGGATGATAGTTAATGTTGCAGTGATTGAAGATAATGAAGATTTCGTAAGTTATGGAACTAGTCCAGGATTCCCAGTGCCAAACAAGTATGTTGAAGATATTATTAAAACAGAATTAGGCAGTGTAATGGATGAAATATTTAAAAAAGCAGATTTAAAATCAAGCGTAGGTGGTATTAGTATACTAACGCATGAAATTGTTTCAAGATTAGACTTGACGGAAATGGCCTTTGTAATGGCATTAACAAAATATATTAATAATACCATATGGAATGATAAAGAAATAAAACAACTCAATCTAATAAGATAAGATTATGTTATTGTACTGATAATTTAATTTATACTATTTTAAAATTAACTAACAGCAATGTTATTTTTTTTAGAAATTTATTGCAAATAACGACAAAATTTAGTATTATTATCCTAGAAAGAACTTTAACAGAAAAATTAATTAACATGCTAAATAAAATGGAGGATAAAATGAAAAAAAAGGGATTCACCCTAATTGAATTATTAGCAGTAATTTTAATACTAGGTATAATTGCCTTAATAGCAATACCAACAGTAAGTAAAATTATTGACCAAAGTAAAAGAGGCGCATTTGAAACTACTACCAGTAATGTAGTAAGTGCAATTGAAGACGCTTGTCAACTGCAAGAATTAAAAGGTGAGACTATAACAACAACATATACGTTTACTGATGGAACTGTATCACCAAGTTTAAGTGTTAATGGAAAATTGCCAACTACTGGTATAGCAACAGTAGATAAGAACTGTAATGTAGCACTTGGTATAAGTAATGGAACTTACACTGCAACAAAAGACTCTTTAACAGATGCAGTAACCTATATTAAGGGGAAATATAATACATATGCAAATGGCACAGCTGTTTATTTTAATCCGGTAACAGGGACATCATGTACAGCAGGGGAAGCAGTAAGTACACCAGGAACAAAAACAGGATGTATGAAATGGTATGCATTTAATGATAGTGGGGACCTTAGTAGTACAGTTAATTTAATATTAGATCATAATACTACTGCGGTAGTAGCATGGAATTCAACAAACAGCACTTTGAATGGTCCAACAAATATTACAACTCAACTTTTATCTGATACAAGTTCTTGGGCTGGAGTGCCTACAAGAACAGATAGTTATAGTTTAACAAAAGGAACAATTAATTATACAATTAATTATAATACATATAAAGCTAGATTAATAACAGCCGCAGAAGTTGCAAAAATTACAGGGAATAGCAGCTATTTAGAAACGTCTTTATCTAGTATTGCGTGGTTTTATTTAGACAGTAATAGTCAAACAAAAACTGCAACTACTACTGGCGCAAGTAACTTTGACTGGCTATTTGATTATACAAATGGTTGTACAAGTTCTGGATGCAGTATTGCCTCATCAAGTACTCAAGGATATTGGACAGCTACAGCTACAGCTATAAACTCTGCTTGGAGTATGGATAAAACCGGTCGCTTGTATTACAATTGTAGTGCAGACTATCCAACCTATGCCGGTGTACGACCAGTTATAACTATTTTAAAATCTAAACTATAATTGTCCTTTTAAATTGAATAAAATACATATCAAATTGTGCAATAGTTACTTTGATATGTATTTTTTTATTTTAACTACATAGATTAATAAATAAATGAATTGATCTAATTAAGTTGACAAATTAGTATTAGCAGTATATAGTATAGCCCGATAAGTGAAATTATTATCTAGTTACTACATGGGGGTTTTATGAAGACAGATTTTATTATAGGCATTTATGGTGATAATAGTACTGATATTGAAAAGCTTGTTGAGACAAGTTATAGCGGTTGTAAAGTAAAAAAGATTAAAAATTTAGAGGATTTTAGTAAGTATGAACTTTTAGAATATCCTGACATAATTTTTATACATAATACTGAATTAACCACTGATCTAATTAATACTATCAGATTAACAGACAAAGGAATAGGTTCGGCTGTATTTTGTTTGATTTCAAAAACAAACGATAGTTATATTTATTTTGATACTAATTTAGTTTATAGAGATAGTTATTCAAAGTTTATTGAGTTAGATAAGGATACTGTAGTTGAAATTATAGGCAAAATGATAAGAAAAAATAAAATTCAATTATCTGTAACAGATGCAACAACTGAAATTAAAGATCTAAAAATTTATATTGATATGATTAATTTATGGGACAGTTATACTAAAGGTCACTGTCTTAGAACACAAAGATATGTAACCTTTATAATGAAAAAATTAAACTTAAGTTTTACTGAAAAAAAGAATATTAGTTCAGCAGCTTTACTTCATGATATAGGGAAAATAGCTGTAAAGAAAAGAATTTTACAAAAAACGGATAAACTTTCAAATAAGGAGTTTGAAATAGTTAAAAACCATTCTTTATTAGCAAGTCGTTATCTTCCAGGAAAACAGTTTAATTCTATAAGAGAAATGATTGTAGCTCATCATGAGCGCTATGACGGCACTGGATATCCACATAACTTATCTGGTAATGAAATTCCTTTTGGTTCATATATTATAGGAATAGCTGATGCTTTTGATGCAATGACAAGTGCTAGAGGGTATAATAAAGTAAAAACGTTAGAGGAAGCTAAACAGGAGTTACTAAAGTATTCAGGTAAACAATTTCATCCAGAACTTGTTAATATATTTATTGATATTATTGATACTTCATCTAGATTTCAAAAATATTTTAATTCGCAACAAAAGAATTCTGAACCAGACAAAATATTAACTTATAAAAAAACGATTCGTTAAATCAATGAATCGTTTTTTTATATTTTCATTATTATATGAATAAATATTTTAATTTAATATATACGTTTATTTTGACAAAGTAATATGCCTATGTTAAAATATTGGCAAATTTGATAAAGAAGAAAACTGGGATGATAAAATGAATGCTGAAATTAAAGATTATTTAAAAAATACTAGTAAGAGTAATGACAAAGTAAATTTTATTTTTTATAAATTTTATTTAAAACCTTCAGAAGTACTGGGCGGTAGTGAAGAAGAAACTTTAGATAAATATTATTTGTATGGAAATATAAATTCTTTGATTATTAATAATGAATTTTTAAAATTTTTGCAGTTGTGTTTAAGAGATGAAGAATTTACCAGTAAATTAAATGATGTCTTATTAAGAAAAATTAGATATATCTTGTTTGATGGTAAAGAATATATAGAGAAATACATAGAAGACTTAAAATCACCGCAATTCAAATCTTTTCTTGATGGTGAAATTCCTTTGCCAAATAAGTACCGTAAAAAGTATAATATTTTAGATATCTATGCTCTATCTGACTTATACAATAGAGTAGGTTGGATATATAATTTAAATATTGATAGTAAAGACATGAAAAATTATAACATGTATTTAAATAATGAACTTATCCTAACTATAGGTTTTAAACAGCAGCTTTACTATGAAAAATATATTAAACCAAATGAAGAAAGAAAAAGTATTTTAAAAAGAATAGCTGAAGATAATTATGATGATGTTGATTCTTGCTTTTTGTATCTATATGATGGACATTCTAAAAATGTTTTTCCTGCAATTATTTGTGATAATGATTTTATTAGTATAGTAGAGAAAAAATTACTTCATAGAGACTTACCTAATATTATAATAAAAAATATTATTGATATTTTACAAGTAAGTATTAATTTTAAAACAATGAATGACTGTTATGCGGATTTTGAATTATTATATGATATGTTAGAAAAGAAAAAAATAGATGGTTTTAATCATAATAATGCTTTATCATTGATAGATAAACTTTCTAAGAAAAAATCTAATCCAAAACGCAAGGTATTTAAACTAATATAATTTATTTGAAATAAAAAACTGCAATATTTGCAGTTTTATTTTTCTTCAATTAAAGATTCATGAATATCTTCTTCTCTGTTATTAAGTTCTACTTCTTCAATTCTATCGACACGACATTTTTCAGCTGTAATTATAGCTTCAACTTTGCTAATAGCTATATCTATTTTATCATTAACAACAACATAATTATATTTAGTAACTTCGTTTATTTCTCTGTATGCCGTTTTAAATCTTTCAAGTATTTTCTCTTCACTATCAGTATTACGACCAATTAAGCGTTCTTTTAATATCTCCATACTAGGAGGCATTATAAATATAAACAAAGCATCACTAATTTTATTTTGTATTTCTATTGCGCCTTGTATATCAATTTCTAAAAGAACATCTTTTCCAGCATTAAGCATATTAGCGATTTTATCTTTTGGTGTGCCATAATACTGCCCACTATGAACAACAGCATACTCTAAGAAACCATCATCTTTTATTTTTTGTTCAAATTCTTCTTTTGAAACAAAAAAATACTCAACACCATTTTTCTCTTCACCTCTAGGACTTCTTGTTGTCATAGATGTCGATAACCATATGTTTTCATTTCTTTCATTTATACTAGAACATATGGTTCCTTTACCAGCACCTGAAGGACCAGATACAACGATCAAAATCCCCCTTGATTTAGTTTTAATAATGCTCATGTCCACACCACCTTTTTAATGTTATAACATATTATGTCATCTAAATCAAGTCCAATCTTTACTTTACATATTCTTTAAAAAATGTTATACTAACCTAATATTTTTAGGTGGTGTGTAGTATGAACAAGAAGAAAATAGTAGTTTACACAGGTGTGTTTTTTCTATCTATTGGCACGCTTTATAACTTTAAAATGAATAAAGATGTTAAATTTGTTGAAGCTAGAAATATGGTAGTTAGTGAAAATGATATCTCAAAAATTAGTTTAGTTGCTCATAGAGGTTTATCTTCAGAAGAAGTTCCAAATTCTAAAGAAGCAATTACAAAAAGTGCTGACTCAGATTATGTATCAGGAGTAGAATTTGATGTTAGACTAACAAAAGATGGGCAGCCTGTTTTATCACATGGTGACAAATTCAAAAACAGTGATAATGATATAAGAAGAATTAGTAAAAGCACATTAGAAGAACTTAATAACACAAAAAGTAAAATTATAAATAACCATGAAAGTATTTCTAATATGTTAAAAGATTTATTTTCTTTAACTGATATGTCATGCATAAGAATGCAAAGAATGCATAGTGTTGGGAAGAAAACAGGATCATTTGTATCATTAGATGAAACAATGGAAATAATAAATGATAAGAAAAAGATGTATATAGAACTTAAATTTAATAATAATTATATTGAACTATCTAGTAAAGTTACTAAAGTATTAGAAAAATATCCAAATGCTGATTTTATTATTCAGAGCAATAATTATGAAGAATTAAAAAAAATGCAAAAAGACTATCCAACATATAAGTATCAAATAATAATTAATGAAGAGAAAGATCTTATTTATTTAAATGCAGATTTTGATGGTTATGCAATAAAATATACTTTAATTGATTATGGCATAATAAAAGAAAAGATAAAGCAAGGAAAAGATATTTCGATATGGACTATTAATGACTTAGACGAATTTGATGACATAATTAATTATATGGGTGAGTATAGTCAAAGTGTTAATTATATTACAGATTACCCAGATTGCCTTAATTACCAGTATACAAAGTAATTGAAATTTGACAAGTATATGAAAAGTGCTATAATATGAAGCACTTAAGGGGGGTACAATCATGCGTAATTATGACCTTGATCGTGCGGCAAGTAAAGCTCGCAGTATTGAGTATGAGACTGACTTATCTAGAGCTAAAGGTTTAGCTTCTGATATACATTTTAGTATAAATAGTGCAGATAGCTATATTATAAGGTTAGAAGATGATTTATCAAAAGCTGAAAGAAATTTATCAAATGAACAAGAGAAAAATGATTTACTTAAAGATGAGAATGAAAGATTAAAAAAAGAGTTAGAACGAGCTAATAAGATAAGTGATGCATTAACTGCTAGAATTGCACTTAAAGAAATATATGGTAAAAATGGTAGTCAGTGGTATACATCTGAAGGCTTATTACTAGCTAGTAAAATTAGAAACTCTGTTAATGAATTTGAAAAAAATAATGAAATTAACATAAAAATAAATGATGCAGATGATTTTAACTCAGCATATGAGAAAATTGAAATAAATAATGAAAGCTTTAGAGAAGAAAAAAGAAAGAATACAGCAATTGCTTTTATAAAAATAGCGGAAGCTGAATTAACAATGGAAGCTGTCTCAAAGGCTATTGAAAAAATTAATTTAATTCAAAATAAAAATACTAAAAAAGCTTTACTTAGTGAGTTATCTAGCATAGAAAGAAAAATAAATTCTAGATTAAAAAGACAAGAAGTAGTTAATGGTATAAAAAGCTTAATTATGAGGAAATAAAGGAACTTTATAAGTTCCTTTTTTATTTGTATCATTTATTGTATTTTCTTATTAATTAATGCTATAATTAACTAAGGTGATAATATGTTGAAAATACAAAATTTAACAAAATACTATGGTGATATTTTAGGAGTAGACGATATTAGTCTTAGTATTAAGGATGGGGAAATATTTGGTTTTATAGGGCCTAATGGGGCAGGAAAGTCTACCACTATAAAATGTATACTAAACTTTTTAAATAAGGATTCAGGCATTATTCTAGTAGATGATGAAGAAGTTACAGATAAAACAAAAGAAATAATCGGCTATTTACCTAGTGAAATTAGTTTATATGATGATTTAACTGTAAAACAGATGATTGATTATAATAATAGTTTTTATAAGAAGGATTGTCTTAAAAAGGCTAATGAGCTTGTGAAAAAACTAGAAATAGATATTACTAAAAAAACAGATGAATTATCTTTAGGTAATTTAAAAAAAGTAGGTATTGTGCTTGCTTTAATGCATGATCCTAAACTAGTAATATTAGATGAACCAACAAGTGGACTAGATCCACTTATGCAAGAAGTTTTCTTTGAGATAATGTTAAATGAAAAGAAAAATGGTACATCTATATTCTTTTCATCACATAATTTAAATGAAGTTAAGAAAATATGTGATAGAGTTGCAATAATAAGAAAAGGAAAAATAATAGAAGTTAATGAAGTTAAAAATATTGTTAAAAATAAATTTGTTATTATAACAGTAAAAGCAAAAGATATAAAAAAGGTTAAATTACCTCTTAAAGATATGAAAATAAAGGAAATGACTGATGACTCTGTAACTTTTGTATATCAGGATGATATTAATAATATAATTAAATTACTGAAAGACATTAATGTTGAAGAATTATTAATAGAAGAACCAACTATTGAAGAAATATTCATGCATTATTATAAGGAGGATTAATATGTTAAAAAGAGAATTAAAAATAAATAGTAAAACTTTATTAATCTTTCTAATTATATTAGTTGTTATGCTTGGTACTGTATGTGCCATTTATCCTAGTATAGCCACTTCTAATGTAGACATTGACGCTATGCTAAAAATGTTTCCAAAGAGTATGCTAGAAGCTTTTAATATGGATGTTGCTAGTATTAGTTCTGTATTTGGCTGGCTTGCTACAGAAGGATATATGTTTATAACATTATTAGGTGGATGCTATTTCGCAATATTAGGTGGAACCATTCTTCTAAAAGAGCAAAGTGAACATACAATCGATTTCTTATACTCAAAGCCAGTATCTAAAAGTAAAATATTAACAAGTAAAATACTATGTGGTTTAATTTATCTAATTATATTTAATGTAGTAGTAGGGGCCACTACCTTCATTGGGTTACAAGCTAATAATGATTTTGATTTTACAAAATGGGTATTAATTACTATAGCGCCATTATTCTTGGAATTATTCTTCTTTGTAGTATCATTATTAATAAGTATATTTTTCAAAAAGACTAGTAAAGGTATAAGTATAGCAATAGGCACTGTCTTCATAATGTATCTATTTAATCTACTAGGTACACTCTCTGATAAAATAGAGTTCTTAAAATATATATCAATTTTTAATTATATGGATTCTAGACAAATAATTACAGATAATCATATTGAAATATTTGGGCTTATTTTAACTTCAGTAGTCAGCATAATCATGACTATTATGACATATATTTTATATAACAAAAAAGAATTAGGAAAGTAGTAATACTTTCCTTTTTTAGTATAAAAAAATAAAGTGTTAAACTTTATTTTTGTTTCTTTTTTGTTAATTGCCAAATATCTTCATCATATTGTTTTATTGTTCTATCTGATGAAAAGTAACCAGCTTTAGCAATATTTATAAGAGCTTTTTTATTCCAAACTTTTGTATTTTGATAATCACTTATAGTTTTATCTTTCGTAGTTTTATAATCTTCAAAGTCTATTAAAGTCATAAACCAATCTTTATTTAATAGTTCATTTCTAAGGCTATGCAAGCAAGTAGGATCACCAACACTAGTAGCCATATCACTAACTAAAAAATCAATTGCATTTTTAATATCTTGATTATTATCATAGTAATATCTTGGATTATAAGACTTATCTTGGTAAATTTTAATAATTTCATCTGATTTTTTACCAAATATATATATATTATCATCACCAACAAGTTCATGCATTTCAACATTGGCACCGTCTTCAGTACCAAGTGTAATAGCACCATTAAGCATGAATTTCATATTACCAGTGCCACTAGCTTCTTTACTTGCTAGAGATATTTGTTCAGATATATCACATGCTGGAATAACCTTTTCAGCTAGTGAAACATTATAGTTTTCAAGCATTACTAAATTTATATAAGGAGCTACTTCAGGGTCATTTTTAATAATTTCTTGCATAACAAGTATAGCGTGAATTATATCTTGAGCAGTTGTATACGCAGGGGCTGCTTTAGCTCCGAAGATGAAAGTAATTGGTTTAGAAGGTATTTTGCCAGCTTTGATTTCTTGATATTTATTAATTATATATAATAAATTCATTTGTTGTCTTTTGTATTCATGAAGCCTTTTAACTTGAATATCAAAAATAGAATCAGGATTAATATTAATATTCCTTTTTTCTTTTAAGTAATCAGAAAGCTGTACTTTTTTAATGCGCTTAATATTAGCTAATTGTTCTAAAACTTGATCATCATCAATGTATTTCATTAAATTATCTAACTTATCAGCATCATCTTTATAACCATCACCAATAGTATTGCTAAGCATATCAGCTAATTCTTTATTGCAAGATAAAAGCCATCTTCTAAATGTAATACCATTTGTTTTATTATTAAACTTATCAGGGTATATTTTATAAAATTCGTTTAATTCAGTATTTTTTAAAATTTCAGTATGTAATCCAGCAACACCATTAATAGAAAAGCCATAATGAATATCCATATGTGCCATATGAACTCTTCCTTGCTCATCAATTATATTAACTTTATCATTATTATATTTATTACGAATTCTACTATCTAGTTCTCTTATAATAGGCATTATCCCCGGACAAGCTGTTTCTAAAAATTGAGTAGGCCATTTTTCAAGTGCTTCAGATAAAATTGTATGATTTGTATAAGCACAAGTTTTACTAACTACTTCAATAGCTTCATCTATAGAAAAACCTTCTTCACTAGTTAATAATCTTATCATTTCCGGAATTATCATTGAAGGATGTGTATCATTAATTTGAATTACTACATGTTCATTCATTTTATGTATATCTACATTTTTTTCTTTCAACTCTTTTAAAATAAGTCTAGCTGTACTGCTTACCATAAAGTACTGCTGATAAACACGAAGTAATTGACCTTGTTTTGTTGAATCATCAGGATATAAGAATAAAGTTAGATTCTTATTAACATCCCACTGAGGAAAATTAATTCCATCATACACAATATTTTCATCTACTGTCTCAATATCGAATAAATGTAGCTTATTTTTACCACCGTTATAACCAACAACATCCATGTCATACATTCTTGATTTAACTTTGCCGTATCCAAAATCAATATCAAAAGTAGTATCAGTTTTATTTAACCATGACTTACTTTCAATCCAATCATTTTTTTCAGTATATTGTTTCTTATTATTAAACTTTTGTTTGAATAAACCAAGATGATAATTAAGACCACAACCATCACCTGAAAGTCGTAAAGTCGCTATTGAATCTAAAAAACAAGCAGCTAATCTTCCAAGACCACCATTTCCAAGAGAAGGTTCAGGTTCTATTTCTTCTATTTCAGCAAGAGATTTTCCTTGTTCTTTTAATACTTCCTCTAATTTTTCGTAAATACCTAGATTAATCAAATTATTTGATAATAATTTACCAATTAAAAATTCAGCAGATACATAGTATACTTTTTTATCACCATATATACTAGCCTCATTATTAATTAAACTTTTGGTTAATTGTAGTGTACTATAGTATAACTCTTCTTTTGTTGCTTCTTTAATTGTTTTACCAAACATAGTCTGTGTTAAATTATCAAGTGCCTCTTTAAGTTCATCTTCTGTTAATTGTGATGTCATCATTTTATACCTCCTACGTAACATACACCTTAAATCTATCACGAAAGTTTATGTAAATCAAGGAAAAAGGGCTTATTTTTGCTTATAATTTAAGATACTAGAGAAAAAAATAAACATATGCATATTTTTGTGAATTTTTATTAGTCCTCGCATAAACTAAAGTAAGAGGTGATAATATGGCTTCATATAAGGAAATTGTTACTAAAGCAATTATAGGGAAAGGGAA
>JAEWBI010000006.1 GCA_023391185.1 Bacillota bacterium
ATTATTTACTTGGTTTGGTAATAAACTACTACCATTTACGTTATATAATTTTGGTAAATAACCCGATGATATACCACTGTAATCAAAAGTTTCTCCTAATTTTACTAGTGTATCATAAGTGCTTTTCAATGATAATTCATCATAAGTTAGTAAACTTTCACCATAAAAGTCACTACTTTCCACACCATTTATTAATTGTGAACTTAATGCATAATTATTTTGATTAGGTGCTGCATTACCAACCGTTCTATGCATATTAGTTGTTAAATATGAACTATATAAACTACCTACAGATAAACTATTAAATAAATAATTATTTGTTACTTGTCCTGCTATACCACCTACAAAATCTAGATCACTCTCAATATTAACACTCGAATATACATTTGATATACTTGCACTTGATAATCCAACAATTCCACCTGTAGTACTTGAATTGTTCTTTATATTTCCAACTGCATAGCAATTTTCAACAATTCCACCATCTAGCTGACCAACTATACCTCCAATACCATAAGTAGAAATTGAATCTCTAATATCAATATTAACATTTTGAGCAAAAGAATTTTGAATATAGCCACCTGATATAAAACCTGCTAATGCCCCAATTCTTACATCTGTCAAATCTGGATCTGTTATATTTTTAAAATCAGTTACAGAAGAATTTCTAATTATAGTTCCTGAACCATATCCTATAATTCCTCCAATATAACTTGTTGCATTTATGCTTACATTTGTCATGTGAACATTATCAATTATTGATACATTTGTTGAATTATATATTAATCCTCCATAACTGCTAGCATTTATTTTCTTATAATTAACAACGTATAAATTTTTTAGTTCTCCAGTTAAAGTAGTAAATAAACCATTTCCAGAAGTTATTTCAATATTACTTATTGTATAACCATTTCCATTAATTTTACCATTAAAATTACCCACTAAATAATCTGTTGCATCACGGAAATCTAAATTAGCAGTTAACTGATAATTTTCACCAGGACTTTCCTTAATAGTTTTCCACTCTTTTATCGTACCAATCGGTCTATATAAATCAAAATATAGTGCTCTTTCATTATTAGCATATTCTCTTGTATAAGCTATGTTAAAAGCTCCAATTGAAGTAATAGATTTAACAAAATATTTTGACAAATATTTAATTGGATCTTTAACTATACCAATTAGTTTTGTTTTCCCTCCGGAATTTTCCTGACTTAGTATTGATATACTAGCATCTTTTAATGTTATATCCGCTATACGCTCTGCTGAAGGATTATTAATGTTAAATAATATTTTTGCAGAATTAACATTACTTTCTATAACTTCTGTAGAAGTTATATCTATCAAATCTGCGTCTGGTATTTCTTGTAATGTTATAAGTTCTTGATAAGGCATACAGTCTGGAAATAATACTTGTGGATAATATCCATTCTCAACTAATCCTTCAATGATAAAACCATCTTCAGTATTTATTGCTTTATCTTGAAAATTTTGATCCTTAAGTGCCAATGCAGAAATTTTTTGACTGTAATTACCATTATAAATTTTAGTAGATGTATAAAAAACATTTGCAGTATTAACCATACTAGAAACAAATCCAATACTACTATCTCCAGATAAATTAGTTATGTTTAATTCACCTGTTGTATAAGAGTTTTGTATTAATCCACGATTACTTTCTCCCACAAGTAAACCTACTTGTTTATTATTCTCACCAGCCATTTCGTTTGAATTAATACCTATCAATGAAAATACATTTCTTATATTAGAATTATTAGAAGTATATGCTGCTATTGCACCAACTCTTTTTCTTTCAGTTGTCATATTTTGATATGTAGCATTAATATCCTGGCCATATATATATCCATTTTTTATAGTTCCATAGTTATGAACAACGCAAGGTGAAAAAAATCTTTCCCCATTCATTGAAACTTTAGAATTTATGACAAAATTCGCTATTGTACCGTTATTAACATAAGAAACGGTTCCCATTATAATATTTGGTACGGCTGTAGATTCTTCTATTGTAAGCATTAAATTCTCTATAGTTCCATAATTATAATAGTTTAGTCCATAATAATAACTTCTCTCTACAGTGTTATTTAAATATAAATGCATATCTATATTTTTTATTACACCTGTACTAGCAATAGTGGAAATAAGTTGTGACGGACCATTTTGAGCAGCGATAATTACCTTTTTTCCTTGAAAATCAAGATCCCCATAAAAGTTAGCTGAGTATGAATTACCATTGTTTCTAAAATCAAGATCATTTGCAACAATATATTTTCCGTTATTATGCATCTTAAAGAAATCAGCTACAGTTCTTATACTTCTTATTTCTTTTTCAGTAGTGAAAGTTAAAGAATCAATTACATACTCTCTCCCCATAATTTTTACCACTAAATCCAATCGATAAGTTGCTTTTTTATCAAATAAATATGTGTCTATTTTGTCAATAACCGTGTTTGTATCATCTAAATCATATCCAAAAGTGCTAACAAAATTATCTTCTTTATATATATTTATATAATAATCATTTGTATTAATTTCATTTCTGGTATCATTTAAATCAACTGAAATCTTTCCGTCATATGTACTTGATGAAATAAAAGACTGATAGTTTGTAGCAGTTGCTCCTTCTTCAATTTGTAAATCTTTAATCATAATACTTGTTCTTAAATTTTTACCTGTAACTTCTCTTATATTAAATCCAATATAACCATTAGCGTTTAAAGTAAAAGTATATGTATATTTTGTATATTCGGAATTTAATCCTGATAATAAATATGTTGTAGCATCACCATCAGAATTAGCAATATATACTGGGGCACTACCTTCTGTTATTTTAGCATAAAAAGATATAGTTAATTTTTTGCTTGCATAATCTATTAGATAATATGAGTAGTTTTTATAACTGTTATAACCAGTTAATCTAATTTCTCCACTATCAGCATCAATACTTTTCTCATCATTTCCTGTTCCGTTATATTTCCAACGTGCTAAATTATTCAAATCAAATAAGTTTTTACCTAATTGTTTCTCTAGTAGACTAACTAACCCAATATCACCTTTTATTCCTGTTTCAGTATAAACTTTATAACTTTTTATAATCTGATTATCAACATAAGTAGAATTATCGTTTCCGACATTATATTGTTCAGCAATATAATTAAAAGTATAGTATTTATTAGATTCCAATTTATCATAAGTTAGTCGAACATAATCATCATTAATGTTCAATGTTTCAATTCTTATAATCTTATTAGATTCATCACGCATTTCCAAACGAATATTATCACTTAAAATTGAACTATCATCATCAACTATCTTTACATCAAAATCTATAAGGTTTTCATTTGAAAATGAATTTCTTATTAAAACCTGAGCATCTTGTTTTAAAGTTGTAAAAGTTTTTTTATTAATTAAAGTATCATATTTGTATTCCTCAGTTCCTTGAGAAATTATACTATAAATCTTTATATAATAAGTTGTTGATGAACCCAGGTTAGAAACACTCTGTAGTATACTTTGTCCAGTTTTCATCTGTTCAAGATCTGTTCCTTCAATATCTTTAGAGAAGACAATATTCTCTTCTTCTCCATTCTTACTTACTATGTTAATTCTAAGTTTACCTAATAACGCAATTAATCTACTGTTAGTACTAGTTGTATCTATATTCATATTTAAGTTAACTGTATTTTGTAATAATTCTTGTAAACCAATATTAATTCGAACATAGCCTAATGAGGAAATAGGTAATGAGGTAAAGTTTGTTGAACCAAGTAATTGCCCTTTTTGTATCCCTTTTCCATCTTCTATGTCATAATCAGAATAAACATTTATTAAATATAATTGACTTGAACTTAAATTTTTTAATTCTATTATACCTGTTTCAGGCACCTCTTCCTGAGAGATAATTTTATTATCACTAGTAACGATCACATATCGATAATTTTGAAGAGCAACTTCATCTTTATTATCCAATGTTACTTTTAACGTTACTTCTGAAACATCACTTCGAAGTACTTTAATTAATGCTTTTGGTGCTTGTTTAGAAGTTCTAGATGCACCTATATTATTTACAACTGATAATTCATTACCATAACTATCTGACATTATTATTTTATAATTAACTATACTATTAGATTTTATATTTTCTGGACTAGTATAAGTGATTTTCTCTCCACGTAGTAAGGAGTTAATACCATTACTACTTAATTTATAAGAAGTACCATTTATGTCAACCGTTATTTTCTTAACACCCTTTATTGTTTCCGAATCAAGTCCATCAGTAATTTTAAAATTATTAATCTCAAGTTTAGTAGGATAAATACTACCATTTTCAAATGCAAGAGAAATAGAAGGAAGAATATCAATTCCTTTAGTTGTAATTTTTTGATTAATAAATGTTTGTTTAACTTCTTTCCCTTCTTCTGTCAAATAATTATAATATCCAACTACCTCAAATGTTGTAGAAGGTGACAGTCCAATTATTTCAAATGCTCCAGAGCTTAAATATGCTTTACGTAGATAAACTTTATCATTAACTTTAAATTCAAAAATAACTGGTGTAGTAATTTCTCCACTAGGATCACTAATAGATAACCTGGATTTTGCGGAATAAACATTAGCACTAAACTCTTCACAAGTTACAGTTGGCTTTTGATACTTTACTTCTTCTGGAATATTTGTAGTAGGCTTTCCATTACCATCATCTGTATCTTCCTCATCATCAAAATCAATATTATCAATAATTGTTTGTTTATCTTCACCATCACTAGTAAGACCTAAGTTTTTTAGTAATGTTTCATATGTATAAGACTTTTCACCCATCTTTATTTTGGTTTTATTATCAATATCTTCAATTTTGTAATAGTCTAAAGCATCCCCATCAAAAGCATAATATCTTATACTATCTTCATTAAAATTAATAATACTATTCATAGAAATTTTATATTCTTTAAAATCTGTATTAATAGTAATATCAATAGAGTTTAAAAATAATAAATTTGGTAATTTTAAAAATAAGTATTGATTATTATCAGCTCTACTTTTATCATCTTTGTTATATAACTCACCAGCAGTTAATGTAAAATTAGGATAACCGTCATATTTTTTAAAATTAGAATCAATTAATGTTGAATTCTTAGATAAATTTACAAGCGCTAAATTATTATTTGTAAATAATGGAAATACAGGGTCAATGCTTACTTTTTTTTCTTCTCCAACGAAAAGTTTACCGCGACCACTATATAAATATTCAAATGCTTCAACTTTTACTGCATTTATATTTGCATCTTCTTTAGAAATATCATCTTTAAATAAATTTTCAGCGAGTTGACTATTTGGTATTGCGTAACTATCATTTTCAACAATTCCTACAGGTGTAAAAGTTAAGAAAATAAAATAAAAGAGAGCAGCCAAAACGACTACTATTGCTATAATTATATTTCTCACTTTTATCACCCCATTACTAAAATCTTTGTAGATAACTTGTATTTTTAATTAATAATCTTGAATTGTTATTATAAATTACTGCATCTATACTTAAATTAATGTTGTAATTGCTAGCTGAAGCGAAAATTTGATTCTCGCCAATTGATATTGTTTGTATCTGATCATTTAAATAATCGTATATCTGAATATTATCATTGTAGGTTAAAATTACATATGATAATGGAGAAATAATTATCTCCTGTTCTCCAATAGTTATTTTTGTTTCTTCTAGAAAAAAGTACAAATCATTACCATCATATAAAAAGCAATTGCTTAATACTTCTTTTCTATCTCCTTCAACTAAATATAAAGATTCATCCTCTTTTAAAATAGAAGAAAAATAATTTACTTTATACTGTGTAACATTTGAAAGTGGAAATATTATTGACATTGTTTTTGGTAAAATCACTTTTTCTTCGTCTTTATAATAGAGTGGTGTTGAATCCAAGGTAACTATAACATCATTAAATAATAATTCCGTTATATTATTGTTATTACTTAACTTTATATTACCACTGTATTCATATTTAATTCCTGATAGATATTGATAAAAGTCATGTTCCTCTAAAATATATTCTGTTAGCCTATTCTTGAAAAAGACAACCAATGAAACAACCAATACCAGTATTACTGAAGCAGCTATAGATCCTAATATAATCATTTTTTGCTTCATATTTACCACTCCTTTATTACGATATCATTTAAGCTTTTAAAAAAGGTATAAGATGCGTATACAAAAATGAATAATGCAAGTAGAATTACCATTCCTACAACATACCAAACAATTCTAATATCATTTAAATATCCTACTAAAAAGCCTAAAAGAATTAATAGTATATATTGAAATACTACATTAAAAATATCAAAAAATATTAAATGTGGTTTACCCAAAAAGATATTAAATATCGTACATAATAAAACCATTAATATTACATAGGCTAAATTAAATTCTGGAAGAAAAATTAAATACCATATTATAAATACGTAACGCATGGTAGTAGCAGATAATGCCATTATTGCTTTATTACTAAGTTGCATAAATAGTGTATACATCTTAATACTTTTAACATTAAGTTTAAATACTTTAAATTTATAGTGAAATATAATTCCAATTATAACTATAAAAATAGAAAAGCAAGCTATAAAACTAAAAAGTCTATAAAAGTTGGCTAAAATCTGGTTGAACACTTTGCTCCTCATTTATAATTAAATTAAAAACATTATTACTGTGCATAAAATAACCTTTAATATTTTGATAGCTTATTGAGTTTTTATCTGCTTCACAATCAATGTTGCCGTTAATTTCCCCAATAATTGGAATATAATCAACCATAATCAATAAATTAAACTTACTACTTTTTATACGAATTGCTTTAATGTCATCTCGCATTTCTAATCCTTTAGATAAAGTGAATATTTTTACAGTTATACTTTTATCCATGATAAGTACCTATATACAAAAATTCTTCTTCATCAATTGAATCATACCTACCGTTTAATATGCTTTCGATGTCATCTAATGCTTCTTCTATATTTACCATTTGACCCTTAATATTTGTATAGTTTTCAGCAACGAACATTGGTTGAGTAAAATAATTTCTTAATTTTCTAGCTCGATAGAAAACACTTTTGTCTGAAATAGATAATTCTTCAATACCTAGAACTGATATAATTTCTTCCAATTCTTCGTGTCTAGTTAAATATTTAATTACTTCTTCAACAAGCGTGTAATGGCGTTTTCCTATCCTATCTATATCTATTAACTTGCTTTTTGTTTTAAATACATTAATCGCAGGATATAATCCTTTTTCAGCTACTTTACGATCAAGTACAATCTGCCCATCCATATGTGCCGTAATTGTTTGAACAGCTTCATCTGTCATATCATCGGCTGGAACATATATTGCTTGAAAAGAAGTAATCGAACCATCATCGGTAGAGTTTATTCTCTCTTCAATATTACTAATATCAGAAATCATAGTTGTAGGATAACCATTTTCAACAGGCATATGTTTTAGTTCAGTAGAAATTTCTGCTTTAGCTTGAACATATCTATATATGTTATCTACAAAAAGTAGTACATCTTGTTTTTTTTCGTCTCTCAAATACTCTGAGAGTGTAAGTCCACCATAAATAACTTTTGAACGCGCTATTGGGTTTTCACACATTTGTCCAAAAACCATTACTATTTTATCTAGAAGATCTACTTCTTTCATTTCATCATATAATTCTTTTCCCTCACGAGAACGCTCGCCAATTCCTACGAAAACGGCATTTGATGAAAATCTTTTATATATATTGTTTATTAATTCTTTTATGAGAACTGTTTTACCTACTCCAGCTCCACCCAATAGACCTATTTTAAAACCTTTTTGTAATGGTGCGAAGAAATCTATAATTTTAATGCCTGTCCAAAGGATGTCTCCTTTAATATTAATATCCGCCATTTGAAGATTACGAGAATAAATATTCTTTTTAGTTTGATTTTGTATAGTATTCCCATCTATTAACTGACCATAGGCACCAAAAACTTTTCCCAACATCTCATCCGAATAATTAATTTCTAAACCATTTTCTTGTTTATAAAGTCCTGCACCCCTTTTTAAACCAACAATACGTTCAAATGGAATAGCGATTGCTATTTTTTCTTTAATTTCAACAACTTCAAATCGATGTAATACATTGTCCGTATTAGAACATAAGATATCACCTATTTTAATAGAACTATCCATTAATAATATTTTTACATTAAGCTCTGATAAAGCTACTATCTTACCTATAAACATATTACATCTCTCCTTTCTGATAACTATCAATTATTTTTTTGAAGTCTTTACTTTTCTTTTCTCTTCGATATGCTCTTAATTTATAAAAATCTAATTCATCTATCTTTTTTAATGATTCTCTTGTTATTTGCTGACGCATTACATTCTCTGCTGCCCAACTACTTGCTTCCGCTATACGTATTTGATAGCATATATATAAAGTTATCATATTTACTAACATACTATTTATATCAGTTTCAACAACATAATCCTCATTAAAACTTAAGTCGTCTGTTTTATCAAAAGTTACAGGAAATAAAGTTTTACGAACAAATGAAAAACTATTAATACTGTTATAATGATTATAAATTATATTTACTTGAGAGTATGTCATTTTTGTCATTGCCTCATGAATTATGTTTTCAATTTCTTTAAATTCACCTATAAATTGTTCTTTCTCAATTCTTAATAAAACATTAATTGTGTTAAGGTGTATTTTTCTACCAATAATTACTTTATAATTATCATTATGTTTTTCCATATCCTCATTAATTGCAGAATTGAAGTTACCACAAAAACCATAATCATTTCCAATATATATATCTAAAATTGGATCCCGATGATCTGGTATAAGCGTTTTTTTATCTAATATTAAATTACGATTATATAAAATACTTGCAATCATTTTATTCAATTCAGATTCAATTTTAAAATACTTTTCTGCCTTTCTTTTGGCAGAATCAACTCTTAGCAGTGAATGGAAATTCATAACCTTCACAACATTCTTAATCTTCATTTTTATCCTTTTTTAAAAATGCAAATGAGTTAAGCATTTCTTCTTTTGTTTTTGGTGAATATTTATATTGCATTAAATTGGAAATTATCTTTTTTCCGTCCTCCATTTTGGTTCTTAATTCATCGCCCATTTCATCAATGTTTGCTAATTCATATACATCTCTTGTTTCAAGATAACTTAGTAATGCTCTTCTCAAATTTGCCCCTGTCTCTTTCATGTCATCTTCCTGTACAGCTCCACCAAGACGAGAAACAGATAATCCATAATCTATAGCGGGTTTTTCACCTTTATTAAAACTATTTGATGATAGAACTAATTGCCCATCTGTAATAGAGATTACATTAGTAGAAATATAGTCAGTAATATCACCAGCCTTAGTTTCTACTATAGGTATGATTGTAATAGAACCGCCATTTTTATGTTGACAACCTTTTTCTAAAAGACGAGAGTGCGTATAAAAAATATCTGCAGGATAAGCATCTCTACCTGGTGCTTTACCCGACATTAAACTTATTTCGCGGTAAGCATCGGCATGACGCTTTAAATCATCAATTACTACAAGTACATCATATTTACTTGCTAAATAAAATTCCGCTATAGAAAGTCCAACATATGGTGTTAGTGATAAAACGGTAGGCTTTTCATCGTTGAAGGCTGCAAGTATAAAAGTATAATTTAATATTCCTCTTTCAAAAAGTTCATGATGTATTTCCTTAACTTCTTTTTTAGTCTTACCAACCGCAATATAAATGCATACAACATTTTTACCTTGCTGATTAGCTATTATATCTAATGATAATTGAGTTTTACCAGTTTTCTTATCACCAATTATTAATTGTCTTTGCCCTTTTCCAATTGGATAAATTAAATCTATACCTGTAATACCAGTTAATAAAGGACGATTTACTTTGGTACGATCCATAATTGAAATATTAGGATTCTCAACATTTATTTTTTGTAATCCATCAAACTTTTTACCAGTTAGTTTATCTTCACCAAAAATATCTACTACTCGTCCCATATAATTACTTGATACATATGAACTAAATTCTTCACCTGTTGAATAAACAATATCACCAACAGTAATTTTATTAGTCTCTTTTAAGATTGCTACTATGACTGAGTTATAAAGAATCTCAATAACATATCCGATAGCTTTATTGGCTATATTTACTTGCTCAAAAAACCCAACATTCTCAAGTCCTCTTGCTTCAATAATATAATCTTGAACCTTAATTACTGTTCCAGTTTCATAAACATTATTATTTTTCTCAATCTTTTGTAGTTTAAGATCCAATACATCTTCTACACAATCATTCATAGCGAACCCCTTTTCTATGATAAACCATAATCATATAATTTACTTTTATATATAATCATTATTCCTTTACATAAACTATCATCATAAGATGTTTTAATTAGACTGTTTAAATAGTCATAATTCTCTTCTTTATTACCAACTTTAACATATATTGTTGGATCTTCTTTACGTATTAGTTCTTCTATATATCCCTTGAATTTTAATATATTAAAATCACTTTGTGAATAAGTATATAAAATTTTCATTTCCTCATCTGTAAAAATTCTTTTTAATGCCTCTATTTGTTCCGCACTATTCATCAAAATTAATTTATATATACACTCAAAATTAAGTTTATTATCAATACTATTTAATAAATGATAAAGAGCATTACTACAATTTTGAATATTCTTTTCGATAAAACTAATAATTACTTCCTCGTTATTAATATTAAATTTTTCATTAATTTTTTTATATTCTCTAAAAATTTGATCGTCTTTATATGTAGGATCTTTAATTTCATATGAACTATCAAATTTACTATTTGTTGTTTTAAAATTATCTTCAATATTAATATTTTCTAAGTTTCTTATCTTTTCATTAATTACTTCTAATTGTCTACTTTTAGATTCAATAATCTCATCATAATTTTGCAATTTATTTACAAAATATGTTTTTGCTCTTTCGTTTAAATTCTTAACTGTATTTTTTAAAACTAAAAACATCAACAATAGAAGTAATCCTACAATTAAGAATGTTGAAACTATTATTGAAAGCATTTAGCTATGAAACCAGTGGATTAAAGAATAGTAACATAAAAGTAAACGCAAATAAGAATAGTAAGAATACATTAGCGACAATTAAAATTGTCATTACTGAATGAACAACATCCGCTTTTGTCTCTGGATTACGTCCAACCGCTTCAGCAACTTTAGAGCCTAAAATACCTATTCCAATTCCAATACCTAGAAATGCTAATCCTAACATAGTACCAATAGCCGTAACAGTTGCAGCTAAAATTGTTTCCATTATAACAACTCCCTCTTAATAATTTATATATCTTGCAGTAACATTCATATTAATGTTATTACCATTATACATTGTGTCTTCTAATCTTAATAGAATTTCATAACCCGGACTAGAGATATCCATATATGATTCCCATCCATTTAAAGTAGTAGCAGTAGACGTATCTATATTTACTGTATTGATTGCAGAATTATCAGAATAAAGAACAATTTTTCCAGACTCAAGTTTATATAAAGGGTCTATTTTTAAAGTAAAATATACTCTATTTTGAGATATCTTAGTGATTGTAATATTATAATCTGGTTTAGCAGTTCTAACTCTTACTACATCCTGTATTTCTTCAATTAAACTATCACCATTTTCTTTATCTTTATAGTTATATCCTATACTCACGGTATATTCAGAGTTTGGTAATAAATTAATAATGCGATATCTAATTTCATCTTTATTTAACTGAATTCTAGTTGTATTTATTGAATCTGATAATAACAAAAATATAGATTCATACTCATTAGCTGGGTCAATTACTGAATAATTAACATCTATGTAAGTGACACTTGGAATAATATCTTTCAAAGAAACTCTTTTTTGAAATTTTGTGGTTGTTCCACTGTCAGTGTTATCGCCACCATTAGAGACATTAACATTAGTAGAAGAACCATTGTTTATAGTTGAATTACCATTATTACTATTTGAATTATTATTTTTAGTAGATGATTTATCTTTCTCAACATATTCATTACTACTACCAATAACCTTCTTTAAGTCAATTTCTTTCCCTTTATATTTCAATTTTTCATTAGCTACATCGAATGTAAAGTTTTGTGACTTTAAAGTTAAAGTATTTAGAATCTTAAGATTTGTACTATCATTTAATAAAAGCGCATTACCTTGTTTATCTAAAACAACTACTAAGAAATTATTAACTAGAAAATCCTTACTACTATCAATTATTTCCTTATCAATCATTAAATATTTTCTGTCTGATAACTTATAAAAAGCAGCATCTGTGTTTTTAACAATCTCCGTTTGTCCAGATTTTTTAGCTACTGTTCCATCATCATATGTTTGATAAACAACACCGTAAGTATACATACGGTAATCCTTAGGATTATAAACAATTGTCTCGGTGCCTAATACATATTTGTCATTATTTGTTTTTAAATAATATTTGCCATCCCAGTTTTGATATATGGTTCCATCTTCCTCTAAAGAAATTGGATTGTAGGACTCATCAAATAAATAGCTACCAGCCTCAACTGTATAGATATTTTTATCATATGACATAACTTTTGTAATACCAAATATAAATATAGCAACAACAAATATCGCTATAACTGAGAATAGAACAAAAGCTTTAATATTTCCTTTACCTAAATGTCGCATATGATCCTCCTATATAATTAATTTAATTATTAGTATAATTGTGTTCAATTGAAGCTGTTTTAACTATTCTATCTTCATACAAAAATTGTAATTCTACATAATAAAGTCCTGTTTTTGGCAAAGTTTCTGGCAAAGTGAATAAATAATAATTATCATCACCACTAGCTATTTGAGATGGTATAAAAGGAATAGTTCCATCTTGTGCATACCCACTAAAATTGTATATTGAATATCTTATATTACCTATTGATGTTAATTTATAACTATTATAAAATAGTAAATCAATTTTTGATTTTGAAGATGAATTCATTGCTGTATATAAATCACCCAAATCAATACCTGAATCATCAAGAGTAGACTTTGAATAAGTTGATTCATATCTTTCTATATCAATCATATTATTTTTTCTATCTATATAAGTAGTAACTATTATTTTATATTCACATGCTCTTTCCAAGTTCGTAAGTATAATTGTATTATTTAAACTATTGATGCTATACTCAACATATTTATATTTATCTGGAGTAACATCGACACCCTTATTATCAATAACCTTAATAGTATAAGTACCATTAACAATAACTTTATGAATATCTGAGACACTTATTTTAAAATTTAATCCAGAATCTTCTGTTGCCGTTCCTACAATACCTATAAAAGGTGAACGTAATTGATACAAATAAAAATCATAATTAGTGTTATCATCTAACTCTACTTCTACTTGTTGGCCATCAATGGTAACGTATACAATTGGTGTAATTACTAAATTATATAATTGATCAAAATTAAAGCTACTACCTGGAGGGCATGGGATATTTTTAACCATGCTCTTACTAAAAATTACATCATCAGTAATTGTTTCAGTAACAGGAATTTTTTGAACAATACCATTTTCATCTGTTTCATATTTGTATAAAGTATATTTAATTTTGTCATAACCTACAATTTGTGTTAGGTTATATGCAATCCTTATATTTTTTTCACTATATGTTGTAGCAAGATATCTAGCATTTATATTTGTTATACCAACAGTAGAAAGAGTAGAAAAATAATATATTTTAGTATTATTTTTATAATCAATATCATATAACTGTGTTTTAACAAAATTAACGCCATCAAATACATAAGCATATAATTTAATAAAATATTGAGTTTTTGGATTTAAATTATTTAAATTAACTGTATTGTCTGTTCCAACTACAATTACTTCTGTACTATTTACAAAATTACTAGTTGTTCCAGATTCATTGGTTTCATATAACTCTACATAAAACTTATTATCTTTAATTTTTGATGCATCTGCTCCATAAAATCTCAAATTAATTTGCGCAGTTCTTAATGTTGTAGAAATATTTAATCTTTCTTGTTCATTAAGTAAACTAACACCGGGAACTATAGTATCAAAATTAATCATTTGTGTTCCATCACCAGTTATGGTTGATAAATCCAACTTCTTAGCTATAATATTTTCATAATTATAAACAATTCCTGTTTGATTACAAGTACTAGCAAGTACTTTAGTACGTGAGTTACTTAAATTATTTAAAACAATTGAATTAGGATTAAAATCCATATTATATACAGAGCCATTAGCAGAGGCATCACCTTTAAGATTATTACTAGAGTTTATTGTTAAATACTCTCCACCTACACCATCTTTAATAATGGTTTGAAGAGCAAGTTTACTTCCAGTAATATCAAAACCTGTAATACCAGTATCATAATAAGCTTGTACTCCAATTGTAACATCTTGATTTATAAACTCTTTTATTTGAGCTAAATCCATAGTAACTGAATCATAATCTAAAGGCACATTATCTTTTACTATAGTTTGTCCACCTGAAGTGAATGTAATTTTTAATGCCGCTATTCTACTTGTATACTGAATATTATCATCATAATTCACTATGCTTATAATAACTCTATTAACATCAGTAACAGCATGGAATTGTAATTGCTTCATGCCAAATATAGAATCAAAATATTGATATACTAATGCTTTTCTTTTTACTGAACCATCTTTTTTTATTAATGCTTGCGAAGCTTCAATACTTAGATTACCTTTTGATAGATTAGAAAAAGTTATTGTTTTATAATCTGTTGTTGTTTGTTCTATTGTTACATTACTTTTTTCTACACCATCTATTTTTGCATATAACTCATCTGTAGACATAGCGTTATCTATATCGCTAAACTTATATTTAAATGTTATTGAATTTGTAGTAGAAATAGATGGATATAATTCAAAAGTAGGTTCTTGTTTAGAAGGAGATATAACCTCTGATTTTAGAAGTACACCAGTTTCAGCTCCTCTATAAGGATAAACTGTTTCAGCTACTCCGTCAAAGTTAAGATCTAAATATGCCTCATAAACAAAATAGTATTCATTACCTCTTGTGAAACTATCATCGGTAACTCCAAAATCTGTTCCATCGTTTAAATAAAATTCTGCATAATCAATTGTTCCGGCACTACCGACTTCAACAATTTTTCCCTCCGGATTTATTGGTTCGTTTGTTTTATTGTCATATATGTAATATTTTAAGTACTTAGCGTATAAACGGCTATTATCATATGATGCTTTTACTTTATAACCAACAACAGTATCAGATTTCAAATCAGATCGATATTTATCACCAGCATCTTTATTTCTAATTGCATTAACTTCCATCGAGTTGTTAATATCTGGTGGTAAATCAGGAATAAATCCATTAGACTTAACAGAAACTGATTGTCTTGTTATTGGAATATTATTTTTATAATCTGTATAGTCATAAGCACCTGTAATTTCAATAGTATAATACTCTTCATGCATATCACTATTTTTTACCCCGAAGAAATCAGGAGTTATTAGGAAAGATTTATCATAATAAGTTTCCTTTAGGTCACTGTTATAAGGTGATAAATTACGATCAACTTTTTTTACTGATTTAACTAATGTACCGGAAGTTGTTTGTCCAGTATATAGATTAAACACTAAACCAGTAAGAGTATTAGCTTCAAGACTGTTATCAATTCCACCACTTGTACCTAAAATTGTATTTACTGAAAATGCATTAGTAATGCTATCATAATTGACACTGTAATTTGCTACTAAAGACTTTGTCTCTGCTGTTTTTTCAATAACACTACCAATAAAACAATTATTTATTACAGAGTTTCCATCTTGCAAGTTGACTGTTGTATAAGCAGATATTGTATAAGTTTCGTTTGCCCTTAAGTTATTTAAAGATAAAGGAATTGATAAATTACCATTTGAAGTTACGGATTTACTTACACCTATTGAATTTGTATAAACTATTGTTATTAAGCTATCATCTAAAGAAATAGTATTTCCTTCATCAATTATAGTTAATATTCCATCAATTTTTTCAAACGTAATCTCAGAAGAATCAAAACGTAATGTTGGAAATTGAACTCCATCCATTTTGAAAACAGAGCTATAATCGCTTTCATACTCAACATACTTTTCATTGTCATAAAATTCAGCAATTAGTTTAAAAGTATATGGCACTCCTCTAAAAATTGCTGTATCATCAACCTTTACATCAACTGATCCTAAGGTATTCTTATCAATAGTTACAACAGGAACTGCATTTTCATCTGCTATAACTCTAGCATCATATACTTCGTATTTATAGCTTTGTATACCATTATTAACATCACTAACATTATTAGCTTTTAGAGTGAATAAACCACTTTTTTTATTTATAGCTGAAGATATTTCACCAAAAGTTGGTTTGTTTTTTAGTGTTTTACAATCATTTGTTATTTCAAAACCATTTGAAATAACGACATCTTCATATAAGAAATTAGCCATTACAACTTTATAAGATGTATTAGCTGATAGGTTATCGAATATTACATCTGCTCCACTTCTGGCATGTTCACCATCAACACTAACTGTTTTAATTACTTTATCATCAGAGTCCAGTAATAAAACATCGGCAGACTTTATATTAGAATATGATTCTGCATTAACTATAAAACTTAAAACGGAATCTGTGTAATAATTTTTTATCATAGATATTCCAAGTAATTCTGTTCTAAAACTTTTTATAAGAAAATCACGATTATATGTAATACTGTCTTTAATGTAATCAGAATTTATAATCAAGGTATATCCAGTATTTGGATTTAAATTTTCAATTGATATGTCTAAAGAGAAAGTACCAGAAGAATCTTCTCTAGAATAAACTACTTTCCCAGAATTTGTCTCTACAACCTTTGTTGAAACATTACCAATTAACATATTGCTATTATCAGTAATCTTCACTACAGCATCTAACTTATTTGATGCAACTTCCATACTGGCCACTATAAAACCAGGTAAATTATCTACTGAATCTTCAACTTCTTCAGTATCTTTATCATCATCAGTCCCAACATCGATACCTGTACTATTACCTGTATTAGATGTATCTTTCCCAGAATTATTTGAATTATTATCAGCAGCATCTGCTTCATCATCTACTATAATAGGAATGTTATCATCTGAATTAATAACAAGTTCAGATAGAGAAAATCTTTCCTTTGAATCATAGTAAATTTTATTATTGCTCAAATCAAGTTTTACAACACTTCCTAAATTAATATAAGAATTTGAAGCAATAGTTTGCATAGAAACTTCCTGATTTTCTAACCTTACAATATTTCCATCAACAATATTTAGTTCTAAATACCCCGAAATATTTTTTTCGACACTATCGGTTACTAATTTTAGATTCTTAGAAACCAATAAAAATCTTGTATCCGAAACTTTAATAATAAAGTTCGAAAAGCTTACTTTATTATTAGAATTATTTGTAGTATATACACCATCTTTATTTTCTAAAATAGTTTGGTTAAATATATTATAATATTTTAAATTTTTCGAACCCAAATCATCTGTATTTATTATAACACTTTTCTTTAATACACTTACTGAACCATCAAGATAATGTACTATTCCATTATCCTCTACTGAAACTTCGCTTCCATCAATATCCGTAAAAATAATACTTGATGGATACTTTGCCTTATACTTTGAACCACTGTTAAAATAATATTTTACTGATGCATTAGAATCATTTTCATTAGCAGAAGAAAAAATATACCCGTCTTTTGTAAATTCTTTATACTGCTTATTTTCTTTATCAAACGCAAGGTAAAATACTATACCAATCATTAAAATTACAGATATAACGATAAACGCTGCCTTAGTTTTCATATGATCCTCCAATTAAATCTACGCGACATTTCACGAAATATTGGTTAACAAATTACAACATACTACACTTCTAATTTTAATTTACTAATTTCTTTTTTTACATATCCATTTTATATACCATGGAAATACACTATTAATTAAATAATAGCATTTTTTAACACTATTTTCAAGAATATAAGAGAAATATGTCGAATTTAAAACTATATTTCTTATATTTTTCACATTAGATAAACAAGTGGTAAATTAGCTACAAAAAAAAAGACGCAATGCGTCTTATTTTGTTTTTATCTTTGCAAATACTAATAGTCCTACTACACCTATAACAATAATTCCAAGTGCTACTAAAGTTGTTGTATCATTATTAGTACCAGGGTTTGTTGTAGATGGTTTGTCTGAACTAGTATCAACGTTTCCTTTTGAAAGATCTATCTTATCGGCGATATCATATCTTTCACTTGCATTATATGCTTTATCGATTGCTTGAGCGATTAAATCACCTGAAGAGTTTTCGTCAAATCCAACTAATGTTTGATCTCCTATAATAATAAATGGAACACCCAAATTCGAAGTATCCTCACCCATCAAATTGGCTACTGAATTCATTAATGATGCATTATCTTCATCATACCATACTTCATATTTAATTAAATTAAATTTTGCTCTTTCGCTCTCATCTAAACCGTTTAAATATTCTATTGCTGATTCACAATGTGGACATCCATTTCCATAGAATAAATAAAAATTAATTGGCTCTGCAGCCTGCGCTTTTACACCTGGTGCCATAACTAGTACAGCTGTTACTAATGATAAAAATATATTTTTTAATTTTGTCATTTTATTTCCTCCTATTGCTTATAAATTCATTATACTATATTTTAAAATAATATTAAATATTTTTATAAATATAATTTAAATAATCACATAAAATTCACTATTTCATTTATATTTTTTCTTGGCCTAGCAATTGGATTTTCATCTGCATATCCTAAAACTACTGCTGAAATCAAGCACATATTATTAAAATTATAATTATCGTCTAGTAATTTTTTAAATTCCGTAATTACTCCCAACCATAATGAGCCTATTCCAATATTCTGAGCGCTCAAACATATGTGTTCTATAGATGACCCTAATGATAAATAGTCATTTAAGGTATTTTCTTCAAGTGAACTATACACTAAAACAATAACTGGTGCTTGTTTAATAAACGGCAAACAATTACGCATTATCTTTTCATAGTATGTTAATTCCGCCTTATTAGTAATATAATCGCTAATTAAATCTTCTATGTTCTTTTTTGTTCCATCTGTAAATACAAAGTAATGCCACGGTTGCTTATTATGTGCAGAAGGAGAAAGACTAGCATTTCCAAGTATATAGTTTAAATCTTCTATAGTTATTTCATCACTTTTATATTTTCTTACACTTCTTCTCTCTGCTAAAACTTTATCAAATTCCATATTTCCTCCTAAAACAAAAGTGTCAATTACTTACTGACACTTTTACTTAATACAATACTTACTTCACTTTCTTTATTATCACGTATATAATTAACTTTTACCGTATCCCCAACAGCATGCTTATATAATATGTATCTTAACTTAGCTACACTATTTATACTTGTTCCATCTATTTTTGTAATTATATCTCCTTTTTTTAATCCGGCATTTGCAACTGGACTATCATTCTCTGTAGAAATAATTACAACTCCATCTGGAGCATTCTCATCTAAATAAATACCATTTCTATAAAGTTGCCAAGTATCATCTACACTAAGCATAGAAACTCCTAAGTATGGTCTTTCCACTGCTTCACCAGTTTCTAATTTTTCTACAGTTGGCATAACTATTTCAATTGGAATAGCAAATCCCATTCCTTCTACAGAAGAATCAACTAATTTCATAGATGTTACACCAATAACTTCTCCATTAATATTACATAATGGTCCACCACTATTACCTGGATTTATAGAAGCATCTATTTGAAGAACATTCATTAAAAAGGCACCACTCGTCAAAGAAACCGTAACTGTTCTATCAGTCCCTGATATAATTCCTTTTGAAACACTATTCATATAATCTATACCTAATGGAGAACCAACTGTAAAAATAGTATCTCCAACTAATGATTTCGTGCTATCACCAATTTCAGCAGTTACTGTAACTGCGTCTTTACTTACCTGTAATACAGCAATATCAGAATATTCGTCTGCTCCTAAAACTGTTGCAGAAACTGTTTGCCCTGCTGCTGTAGTAATATCAACCTTTGTACTATCTTCAACCACATGATTGTTTGTAATAATATAGCCATAATTATCATCTGCTTTGTAAAAGAATCCTGTTCCCGTACTACTATTTTTTCCTGAAGTAGCAGCAATATAAACAACAGAATTGTACACTTTTTCAATTGAACTAGATATAGTATCACTTTCAGTAACTGTAACATCTTTTACTGTTTTTTCGATAACTGTGTTATCAGAAGGTAGCAATTTATATACTGCTATAGTGCCAATTATACCAACAAAAAATACTATAATTAACGAAATTATAAATATAATTCTTTCTCTCATACATTTCTCCTAATCAATATCCATTATATCCTTCCAATTATTTGGAAAACCGCAACTATTCAAAATACTAATGATAGAAACTGTTTTTACTCTACCATCTAGTATATCAACTTCATAACTCACTTGATTCATCAAATCTCTAAATTCATCTACTGAAAGCATTTGTTTTAAAATTATAACTATTGCATATAAATCATTTTTACCGTACTTATACACATTACTAAATGTTTCAATATTCAATTTTTGATGATACTTACAATCTGGTATTGTTCTTTGTGTGCGGTGATCATAAAGTACTTCCTCATGAGCACATATATTACGATAGTTTGCAACTAAACTTAAATATATACCCAAAGTTTCTACATCTAATCTATATACTTCAGCTATTTTAATTTGATCATCACTTTTTAATATACCATAAAGTTCAGAAATAATACCAAAAGATAAAACTTTAACAAGTATCCACATTGGAATATAACCGTAATTATCTATATAATGAAGAGTAGCAGCATGCTCTCTACCATTTATTCGTATTTGTCTACGCATTTTATTTAAAATATCATATACTTGTCTTGTTTTCATTGCATCAAGTGTAAAGTTTTTAGGATTTAAGTAATCTTTTTCTCTATATCCATACTTTTTTGACATTTGATAACTTATTATTGATTTAATATTATTTTCTACTATTAGCAGAAAACTAAAAAATATATTTCTTATTTTTCTATCAAAATAAAACATTGCATATAACTCTTCAAAAGTAGTTCCTTGTATAAAATGGCTATCTTTTTTTGTAGCCATAAATAAATGTCTATATCCACTTATAAAAAAATAGTTTTCTCTAAAAAGAAGTTCTTTTGCTTTATCTATGTTACTAATAATCAGTCCTTTAGATCTTAGTATATCTATTTGTTCATCAAGATTTTTAAATATTTTACCGTTTGTCATACTATCACCTATTTTAATTATACCATAAAGGATGTCAAATAAACTCTTTTTTTTAGAGTGGGCAAAATAAAAAGAAGAAATTTACATTTCTTCTATATTTAAATGACTAAGTATAATTTGAATTGTTTTTGGATTCTTTTCGAATTGGATAAATGTCTTACCATCCTCTACTGTTTCATGAAGGATATTGAATTTTTCTTTTAAATCTTCTCCATCCTCAGTAACTTCAGCAACCATAAAATAGTTTTCTCCTTTATAAATTGCTTGCTTCAAAATAAAATATTTTTTTCCGTTAGCTAAGGTAATAACTTTGTTTATTTTATTTTCCATCCTTTTTATCCTCCCTTTATTATTTAGTGTTAACAGTTGTATTTTGTTCTACTGTTGATTCTGAACTTTGTACTTGTTTTTTTAATTCTTCTAATGCAGCTTGTTGAGCTTTGTACTGCGCTTCGATTTGAGCAATTTCATCATCATTAATATTATTTTCTTTTGAAATTGCTGCAACATCTGCATCATTTAATGCAGTTGTTCTAATAGCATCACTACTATTAATTTCAACATTTATTGTATCTGCACCACTATTATCAGTTACAACCGAAACACTTTTAACATCATTATTAGCAAATATATCTTGATCAGCAGCTTGCTTTTCGTAAACTGAATTATTATCAGATACATAATTTACACCAGCATCGTTAACGATTAGAGCATCGCCAGGATTTACTGCGATTGTTGTTGTTGCTGTATTAACAGGTGTTGGATTACTAATTACAACAGTCTCAGTTACTGGTGCCGTTGTTGTTACAGTTGTAGTTGTTGTACTGACATTATTTTGATTAGAACTAATACCTGAACCCTCTATTATTGGAGTTTCATTGTCCCAAGCGTTATCTGGAACTGTTTCATTACCTGTAACTCCTTCAGTACTTGTAGGTCCAAGAATAGGAGCATCAGTTGGAGCTGGTGTTTGATTATCCCAAGCACTATCTGGAACAGTTTCATTACCAGTGACTCCGCTTTCTTCAACTTTTGTTCCTTCGTCTGGAGTTGGTGTAGGAGTTGGAGTTGGAGTTGGCGTAACTTCATCCGGATGTTCATCTACAATTGTAGAAGGATCTACTGGTTCAGCATGTTCAGGTTTAATTTCTTCATCTGGATGTTTATCAACAATTGTAGAAGGATCTACTGGTTTAGCTACCTCTTCTTTTGAATCAGGAGTTTTTTCAGTATATGGTTTCTGTGAATTATCACTATTCTCTGAAGTGTTCGTTGATTTAGAAGAATCTTTATCATCTTCTTTTACATCTTCATTTAAATTTTCAGTTTCTTTCGTATTATCATCAACAGTTAACCCGTTTTTATCTAAAAAATTATTTAAAGATTGTTGTGGATCACTAGAATTAATAATATTATCCATACTATCTTCGTTATTTGTAATTGAATTTGTTGCCTTTTCAACTTTATCTTGTGGATAGTTTTTCAAACCAACAACAACCAAAATTAAAGCTAATACTAATGCAACTTTCTTCCAATGTCTTTTTAATGCATTTCTAAACTTTTCTGTTTTTGATTTGTTTTTTAATTTCTCATCAACATCACTAGTATCTATTTCCTCTATTTTTTCGTCTTCATCTTCTTTAGTTTCAGGATTTTCAATACCAAATAGATTTAAATCTTCATCACTTAAACCATCCCCATTAGGATTTAAATCAGAAAATTCATCTTTATTTTCTTCACTTGTTTCACCAACTGGAATTGGAGACATATCTTGGTCACTATTTAAATTTAATTCTTCTGGATTAACGCCATCAGAAGTAGCAAATGGAAGTGGATTAGTATTACTATCGCTTACCTCTACTCCATTAAACTTACTTAAATCACCTGCTATAATTTTATCAATTGCAGTTACTATAGAGTTATTTAAAAATTGTTCTCTATTCTTTAATGCATTTAAGTTCTGTTTAGCGGTTGCTAACTCTATTTCATCTAATCTTCTTTTACTATTATCAATTGCATTTTCATCAGCTAATTGTGCTTGATAACTTGCGATTAACTTTTCAGTTCTCGCTTTTCTTTCTTCTAATTGCTCTAATACTTGAGTATTTTCTAAACCATCAGTATTTACATTTTCAATTGCTTCTTTAGCTTCAGCAATGATTGTAAAATTCATCTTTTGTTTAGCAATTAATTCTGCTTCCAAATCTTTGTCTTCACCATTATTTAGAATTAACTGTCTTGAAATTTCTTCGTTTTCTTCATCACAAAGATTAATCATTTCTCTATATTCATCTAAGTCAATTTCATTGGCTGGAATTTGTGAATTTAACATAGCAATTTGTGAATCAAAATTGCTTATATTCATTTTACAAGCACTTAACTTAGCTCTTGTTTTAGCATAACTAGCAGGAGTAACTTTATAATTATCTTCATTAGCTAATTTATTAGTTAATTCCTCTACCTTAACTTCTAAAATTTCTTGTGCTCTTTGGTTTTCAGATATTTCAGTATTTCTTGCAGTTTCATCAGCCTTTAAGAAATCCTGTGGTAATCTATCTTTTAAATCAGATAACTTTACCTTTAATTGTTCTTCAGTAATTGTGGAATTGCTATAATCGGAAATAATATTTTTTAATTCTCCAGCAAAATCATATGAAATAGCAACTGAACGTTGTTCTAAAGTTGAAGTAATTGTTTTTAATGTTTCTAATTCTGCTTCAGCTTTATTTCTTTTTGCTAAATCAATTTCACCTTTTTTACTTGCTTCTTTTTTTGCTAATACATCATTATAAGAATTTTGAGCATCAATAGTTTGTTGCTTTAAATTATCTGTTAATCCATTTAATGATTCAATTACACTTGTATGTTGTTGAATATTATTTTGAAATGCAATAATATCAGCTTCAACTTTTTTAATTTCATCATTATTTTTTACGATTTCAGCTTCACATTTAGCAATTTTATCGTTATTTGAAGATAATCTAGCTCTTCTTATATCAATGCTTAATTGTGTATTATCAATACCTAATTTAGCTATTCTATCTTGACCAGCAGATATTAAAGCTAATGAGTTATCTATCATTGCCTGTTCAGCAAGTATTTTATCCTCATTTTCTCTCTCAGCTGATTGCTTTGATGCTAAATTTAAAAACTCTTGAGCCTCTAACATCTGATAATATTGTAATGGTGTTTCATCAACAAAATTCTTATCATCAGCTAATTGTTCAGAATAATACTTTAATATTGTATTATTTTTATCAATTTTTGCTGTAATACTTTCTATTTCTTGCACCCTGTTTTCAATATTATAACTATCAACTTCAGAGTCTAATCTTGTCTGTAAATCTTGTAATTCTTTTAATAATTCCTCTTTATTCATTTTATATTCCTCCTTACTGTTTATTAGCATATTCTAGTTTTAATGAATATCTAATTTTATCATTTGACTTAATATCACTTAATGAATCAACTTCAAAACCTTTTTCTTTAAATGAACTTAGCAGTTCATCAATATCAACAAATTCGTCATTAATTTTTACCCATTCACCATCTGAATTTGAATTAGTGTCTGCATTAACTAATTTATAATATTTATATGCAGTTGTAACAGTTGAACTATCTTTCACATATCCTGTTTTTGGACTACTAGTATAATATGTTTTTTCTCCAGCTGCTGAAGCACTTCCGCTTGGGTAATATGTTCTGTATGTTCCAGTAACATACCATTGCCATGTTCTATCGGTATATACATATCCTGTTTTACTCTCACATTCTGTACTTCCAACAGTTGTACAAGATGTAGTTGTCCATGCACTCCAATCCGTTGCTGCACATGAAGATGTTTTTTCAACTTTAGTAGTACC
Organism: Bacillota bacterium; assembly: GCA_023391185.1. GTDB lineage: Bacteria > Bacillota_I > Bacilli_A > RF39 > UBA660 > RGIG4266. Next base: position 25,362 of record JAEWBI010000006.1, read on the forward strand.
ATCACATGTATAGTATATTTGTTTGTATTCAGTATAACTATCTGTTCTTAATCCACATGGAGTAGAAGATAACATATCATAATTTAAAGTTCTACTATAACAAAGATATGAGAACGCAACCGGTGTACTAACTGATCTTGTTCTATAAACTAATTGTTGTTTTATTGTTCTATAGCTTGCTGTTGCAGGTGCAGTTAAACTAATTCTTGTAACTGCAGTTCCTTCTTTTCCCTGACTTGGATATCCTGAAGGAGCAGTAGAAGAATAACCCCCATTGTTCCAATAACTAGTTCCAGATGACTCAGCATACCACTTCGCAGCATTATTCACTGCTTCACCTTTATATGAATATTCAGTTGCTGGAGCAGAAGTATATAATTCAGTAACTTCTTTTTCAGTTGTTTTATTACTAGGATAATATTGTTTTGATTGAGTTGAGTAAACTTCACCTTTAAAACTAAATCTTACATCTGATGAATCCACAATCAAATCTTCTTCAGAACCTTCTTTATAATCTCCAAATACAGTGTCATCTTTAGAACCACATTGTATAACAGGAGTATAATGATAGTCACCACTTTCTAACTTGCAAACTTTAACATAAGTAGCACTATCATCACAACTATTATAATTATCAGTATTTTTTATTAAATCTTCATTTAGTAAATAACTTAATGTTATTGTACTGCATTCACCAGCAGCTTCTGGTAGAGCAGTACTATTCTCATCATAATAATTTTTTCCGGCAATCAACAAATTCTTTTGTACAACATTTCCTCCGCGCATACGCGAAATTAAGAAAACAAGAACTATTATTACAATAATTGCTATTAAAATTAAAAGTATTTTAAATAAAGGGTTTTTACGTTCATTTTCTTCATATGAACCATAATAACTATTATCTTCCATAAATTCCTCCTACATCCTAATAATCTATAGTTAAATTATAACATAACAATCATTTATTTACAACTTATGAAATTATAAAATTATGAAATACAAAATATGTAAATATAAGCATTTATAACTTTAAAAAAAAAGATACCAAAGTATCTTAAGAATTAAAATATTTTATTATCCCCTTAGAAACCGCCGTAACTAGTTTCTCTTGATATGTATTATTAATTAATTTATTTCTATCTTGATAATTTGTAATGAATCCAAGTTCTACAAGAACTCCAGTAACCCTTATATTTGTGTACATAAAAGTATCATTTATCCTAGATATATCTCTTTTTGTACTTGTGCTTCTGGATAAACTTTCCTGAATATATCCTGCTAGTATTATATTATTTTTATTAGATGGATAATAAAAAGTTTGTGCACCATACCACAAAGATGTTGGTTCTGCATTTATATGGATAGATATATATAAGTCAGCTTTCGAATTATTAATTAATTGAATTCTGTTATACAAATCACTTCTTTTTCTACTTATTGTTGTAGAAGATAAGTCATAATCTCCATCCCTAATAATATATACCGTAGCACCGAGTTTTTCTAAATTTTCCTTTAGTTTTTTTGAAACCACCAAATTAATATCTGATTCTTTAATATTTTTATATATAGCACCTGGATCAGCACCACCATGGCCAGGATCAACATATATAAGTTTACCAATTAAATCATCATTGAATTCCAAACTTTGAACAGCATAAATAGAAGAAATAACAATAAAAAAAACAATAGTCATTATTAATTTTATTTTAACCATATAATCACCTACTAATTATATGCTTTATTAATAACTATTATTGATTTAAAAAAGACAAAATGGTTTTCTATTTGGAAGTTTTAATTCAAAAATCAAATTTTCATGAGTTACAGGATGCTCAAATGATAGACTTTTTGCAAATAATGCTAATTGTTCACCAACTTTTGCATTTTTATTATATCTTTGATCTCCAAATAAGGGAATATTTCGACTACTAAATTGAACTCTAATTTGATGAGAACGACCTGTTTCAAGCTTGATTTCTACCAAACTCAAGTTTTCCACAGTATTTATCAATTTATAATCTAAAATAGCTTTTTTTCCACTTTTATCTATTACTGTCATATTTGTCCTTGTATCTTTTAAAAGATAATCAACTAAATGATCTTGCTCATTTGGTTTGCCTTCTACGACAGCATAATAAACTTTATTAAACTTATTGTTTCTTATTTGTTCACTAAGCCTACTTGCAGCTTTACTAGTCTTAGCGAAAACCATAACACCACCAACAGGTCTATCTAATCTATGAATAAGTCCTAAATAAACATTTCCAGGTTTATTATACTTTTCTTTTAGATACTGCTTTAGTTTTGATAGCAAATCTTCGTCCTTACTATCATCAGCCTGAACAGGAATATTAATTGGTTTTTCTACTACTAATATATGATTATCTTCATATATAATATTAATCATTATCTTCCCACCTGCAGTAAATTCCACAAGGAAGAATCATTTTTTCTCTAGTTATTGGCAAGCCTATTTCTCCATGTTCTAAACTACCACCATATATTGGTTCTAAACTAGTTTTTAAGATATTGTATAAAACAGTACTTGAAATTCCAGTAGTGTAAGAGTTTATTAAAAAGAATAATGGTTTATCACTAAGTATTCCTATACAAGCACGAATCAATACATCTAAATTATGCTCAAATTTCCACATTTCACCATTTGGACCTCTACCATAACTTGGAGGGTCCATAATTATTGCATCATACTTATTGCCTCTTCTCGCTTCTCTTTCAACAAATTTTAAACAATCATCTACAATAAATCTAATCTTCTTATCGCTTAGATTGCATAACTCTGCATTTTCTTTTGCCCACTCATTCATTCCCTTACTAGCATCAACATGAACAACTTCTACAGCACCTGCTTTAGAACATGCCATTGTGGCACCACCAGTATAAGCGAATAGATTAAGAACTTTAATTGGTCTATTAGCATTTCTAATTTTATTCATCATATAATCCCAATTTATAGCCTGCTCAGGAAAAATACCAGTATGTTTAAAATTAGTAGGGCTTACCTTAAAAGTTAAATCTTTATATGTGATAGTCCAAAAATCAGGTAGTTTCGTTTTAAAATCCCAGTACCCTCCGCCTTTATCAGATCTATGATAAAAACCATCTACTTTATTCCATTTATCATCTTGAAAAGCATTCCACATTGCTTGTGGCTCTGGTCTTCTTAAAATGGCATCCCCCCAACGTTCAAGTTTTTCACCATTCCCTGCATCTAAGCACTCATAATCTTTCCATTCATTACTTAATTTCATAAGTCACATCCTAACTAATTCTATTTATTGCCTCTTTAATTATATTTATTGAATTTTGAAGTTTTTCTCTTTCATCATTTGTTAAAGATATATTACATATCTCTCTAATACCATTTTTATTAATTACTGAAGGCATACCTATAAATACATCATTTTTATTATCATAGCTAGAAACTGTAATTATGCTATTTTCATCCCCCAATATAGCATTAGTAATTCTAACTAAGCACATTCCTATTCCATAATAAGTAGCACCTTTTCTACTAATTATTTTATAAGCAGCATCTCTTACATTAACATATATATCATTTAACTCTTCTTCATCCATGTACTGTGTTATTGATTCTAGTCCAACTGTTGCATTACTCCATGGAACAAACTCGCTATCTCCATGTTCACCAATCACATAAGCATGAACATTTTTTGGGTTTATATTCGTTTTTTCTGCAACTAGATATCTTAATCTAGCTGTATCTAAACTTGTACCACTTCCGATTATTCTAGATGGTTTAAAGCCTGAATATTTCCATGTTAAATAGGTCATTACATCAAGTGGATTAGTTGCGATTAAAAATATTCCATTAAAACCACTTTCAATCACATTACCAACTACTTCTTTAAAAACTTTACTGTTTTTATTAATCAAATCCATTCTTGTTTCACCAGGATTTTGATTAGCTCCGGCCGCAATACAAACAATAGTTGCATCCTTACAATCGCTGTAATCTCCAACTTTTATACTGATTTTTGTTGGCGCGAATGCTAAGCAATGATTTAAATCCATTGCTTCTCCTATAATTCTTTCTTTATCTATATCCATTAATACTAATTCCTGAACATTACTTCTTTGATTTAATAATGCATAAGCATAACTCATACCTACATTACCACAACCAATTATAACAATCTTGTTATTCATATATTCACCCCATATTAATTATACTATAAAATTTTTATTTTTACTAAAGAAAAAGAAGTATAATACAATGATTATACTTCCAAGTATTTTTGAAAGAATATTAACGTTTTGAGAATTGTGGAGCACGACGAGCAGCTTTAAGACCTGGTTTTTTACGTTCTTTAGATCTTGGATCTCTAGTAACAAAACCTGCTCTTTTTAAAGTTGTTCTATAGCAATTTTCAGTACCTTCATTTACTTTATCATATTCGATTAAAGCTCTTGTGATACCTAAACGGATAGCACCAGTTTGACCAGTGAATCCTCCACCATTAACTTTTACTTCAATATCAAATGTTTCTTCATTATTTGTAGCAACTAAAGGTTGTTTTAAATCCATAACGTTTGTTTCGTATGGGAAAAATTCTCTTACATCTCTACCATTAACTGTAATTTTACCAGTTCCTGGAACCATTTTTACTTGGGCGATTGAAGATTTTCTTCTTCCTGTACCAATAAACACTTTATTCATTTAATAACCTCCTTATTTAGTCTTTAACTCAACTGGTTGTTGAGCCATGTGAGGATGTTCTTCCCCAGCATATACAAATAATTTTTTATACATTTGACGACCTAGTCTTCCTTTTGGAAGCATTCCTTTAACGGCTCTTTCAACCATTTCAACAGGATAATTTTCTTTCATAACACGAGCTGTTCTTTCTCTTAAACCACCAGTGTAACCGCTGTGATTATAGTAAATCTTTTTATCTAGTTTGTCACCAGTTAGACCTACTTTAGAAGCATTTACAACGATTACATAATCTCCACAATCAATATGTGGAGTATATGTTGGTTTATGCTTTCCACGTAATACATGAGCTACTTTTGAAGCTACTCGACCTAAAGGTAATTCTTCAGCATCGATTACATACCATGTACGAACTACGTCTTCTTTTTTTTGCATGTAACTATTTTTCATAAACTTATTCCCTTCCTTTTAAAAATTTAAGCAAAACTTCCCAGGTTTCACTTAATGGGATTAATAAATGTACCAATTGAAATTGTACTAAAAAACCCTTATAAAGTCAAGGGTTTTTGCTCCTTTTGTTAATTATTTTAAACTTAGTTTATTTTTTTTAATTGTTTCAATAATAAACTACCATTTTCCTTAATAAAAATATATTCATATTGTGAAATTTTTTTCTTTAAAGTAACATAATTTTCATTTACATAGTCTTTTATATAACTATCTTTGTCCAAAATAGACGTTGGAATTTCAAATAAAATATTAATATTGTTTGTTAAATCCCCATAACTTGAATAAACATTATTATCCTTCAAAAAGAATTTATTAACCGTAAGTTCATATTTGCCATCTTTATTTTTATAGCCAACAATATAGTTATATCTAGAATAATACAAACTTTCAAACTCTTTCTTACTTTCATCAGCGAACATATAAGTTTCGTTTGTAGCATCATATTTAAGAAACAAATCTTTTTCAGCATTATCATATAAAATATCTTCATTCTTAAATAAAACTTTTTCTCCAAAAACTGCTTTCAAGTAACTATCAAATCTAGTATAGCTAACTCCCAAAGAAAAATTAGCATTTTCTTTAATTGCATAATATACAAATTTTAATTTAACTTGATTACTTAAAATATCTGAATTAGAAAAGAATGTATTAAATGTATCTAAATAATTAATATCATATTCTTCCATAAAACTAATTACTTTATCAACAGTAACCGTATCGGTAGAAATATCAGAAACAATATCTTTCTTGATAGAGACATCATCTATATTACTTATATACAAATGAAATAATGAAAAATATAAGATTATAAAAACAAATATACAAATTAAAACCAATATTTTTTTCTTCATCATATCACTCACTTTTTATAAAATACATTAGACAAATATAGACCACAAGCCGGAGCAGTAATTCCTGCCTTAGTTCTATCTTTTGCTTTTAAAATTTCCAATATGTCTTTTGGTTTTCTAGTTCCGTTACCAACTTCAATCAACGATCCAACCATATTTCTAACCATATATCTTAAGAACCCACTTCCACAAAAAATAACATTAATAATATCATTTTCTTTTTTTATCTCTATACTATATATAGTTCTTATAAATGACTCTTTTTCTTCATTACCTTTAGTATATGAAGTAAAATCATGTTCACCAATAAAATAATTTGCAGCTTCATACATTTTATCGACATCAAGATATTTATTATATTGATAGATGTATTCACATTCTATTGGATTATACTGGCCAGTATTAATTTTATAAGTATATTCTTTTTTTATAATGTTAAATCTAGCATGAAAACTATTATCAACATAAAAAACATCTTTTATATATATACTGCTAGGTAGCATTTTGTTTACAGAGTTTTTTATCTTTTCAGGTTCAATATCTTTATCTAAGTCAAAATGTGCGCTTTGATTTAGCGCATGCACACCGCTATCGGTTCTGCCAGAAGCGCTTATTTTAACTTTCTTATTAGAATTAATGAAGGTTAATACTCTTTCTATTTCTGCTTGTATACTATTTTTATTTGGTTGTTTTTGATATCCATAATATTTTGAACCATCGTAAGAGAATGTTATTAAATATCTCATTTTATCACCAACCTAACAACAATTAAAATAAGTATTCCTAAATGTATTAAGAAAAGAAATGTATCAAAAAAACCCCATTTATTAATTCTAAAGTTAGTTCTCTTTGAATTTATATTATATAATCTAATTTGCATAGCCTCAGATAGAGTATCTGCCCTTCTAATAGTTAAAATGAACATAGGTAATAACATTGATTTTACAGCTGTGAATTTTCCTTTAATACCCGAAGCATAGTAATCAATTCCTCTACTTGCCTGAGACTTTAATATTTTATTTCCTTGATCTATTATAGTAGGAATAAATCTTAACGCAAGTGAAATCGATAGAGACATTTTATTAATTGGTATTCCTAATAGTTTTAATGGAGATAACGCTTTTTGAAGGCCATATGTTATTTCTGTGGGAGGAGTCGTTAAGGTTAAAATAGTTGTATATAAAACAATATTAATTAACCTTAATATCATATTTACAACTGTCTCTAAATCAGTACCAACAAAATAATAAATAATAATCATAAATAGAATTAAAAATTTCAAACTTCTAAATGTTCTTAAATATATTGATTTAGGTAAATGTGCTATTTCAACCATAAGAACTGATAAAAGCATAAGTAGTAACATTAATCTAATATCTTGACATAAAAAGATCATTATTATATATAAGATTGTACATAAGACTTTTGATACAGGATTCATGAAATGAACTTTTGATTTTACTGGATAATAACTTCCAATTACAATATCATTTAACATAACGATATATATCCTTTATTAAATCATTGATTTCATCTCTGTATCCTATTTTAATACCTTTTTTATCTAAAACTTTATTTGAAAACTCAATTATTTTAGGTACTACTATTCCGTATTCTTTTAGCATCTCTTCTTGCTTAAATACAGTGTATTTGTCTCCTTCGGCTATTACATTTCCATTATCTAAAACTATTACATAATCGCTAACTTGATGAACTAATTCAATATCATGACTAATTAGAACAATTGTTTTATTTAATCGTTGTTTTAATTTTCTAATCAATTGCAATAAGTTTTTCTTGCTTGAACTATCTAAACCAATGGTTGGTTCATCTAATATAATTACCTTAGGATTAAAAGCTATGATAGACGCAATAGCAACTTTCCTCTTTTCTCCATTACTTAAAGTAAATGGATTTCTTCCTAAGTAATCATCACCTAAGCCAACCATTTTCAATGCATCACTAACACGTTTATCTATATCTTTCGTTTTATAGTTAAAGTATTTCATTCCAAATGATATCTCATCTTTAACGGTCATATTAAAAAACTGTTCTTCCGGAAATTGAAATACTAACCCAACATTAACTCGTAAATTATTAATCTTCTTATTGTTTTTTATTCCTTTTGAATTTAATAAATAACTTCCAATTTCAATAGTACCATTACTTGGAAAAATTAAAGCATTCATCAATTCTGCCATCGTAGTCTTACCACTGCCACTTCTCCCAATTATACTTGTTATTTCACCTTCCTTAAAAGATACGTTAATATTATCTATTACTTTATTTTTTATTGATGAGTTCTTATTGTAAATATAATCGACATTATTAAATTTTATTTCCATAATATATCCACCAACTCATCCATATCTAATATTAAACTTTCAACCAATCCATAGTACTTTAATTTTATAGATAATTCTACCATAAAAGGAAGAGTCAAACCTAACTTGTTAAATATTTTTTCTTCCTGTAGTACTAACTCTTTTGGACCGCTTAATATAATATTACCCTCATCTAGAACAATTATATTTTTTCCAAACAATACCTCATCCATATCATGGGTAACATTTATAATGGTAATTCCCTTATCATTATTAACATCACATAATATTTTATATATTTTATTTCTTTCATCATTGTCAATCATCGTTAAAGCCTCATCTAAAATTAGAATGTCAGGATCAATAACTAGAGCAGACGCTAATGAAACCAATTGTTTTTCACCACCAGACAAAGTATGTGGTTCTCTTTCAAGTATATCTTCTATCTCCAAATATTTCGATATATCTTTTATCTTTTGTTTAATTACTTTAGGATCAAATTGCATGTTTTCAAGTGAAAATGCTATATCATCCATAACTGTCTCTGCTACAAACTGATTATCTGGATTTTCGAAAACGACTCCTACCTTACTTATAATTGGTTTTATATTTTTATGGTTCATTTCTAATCCATTTATTATTATTTTTCCATCCGTTTTAATTAATCCTAATAGTATACGTATAAGTGTACTTTTACCACTACCATTAGGTCCAACAATGGTAGTATATGATCCTTTTTCAATATTTAAAGAAAAATTTTCGAAAAGTTTAGTTTCTCCATAACCAAAGGTTATATTTTCTATTTTGATAATTTCTTCCATATGACACCACCTTGTATAGATATATTATATTATATATAACCTCATATTACAATGAAAAAGAATAAAGTTAAACCTTATTCTTTTTGTAATAATTCCTTTTATTTACTTGCTTTGCTCTCGCAATTGATAGACTATTCTCGGGAACATTTTTAATTATTGTTGATCCAGCAGCAATGAGAGAATTGCAGCCAATTTCTACTGGCGCAATTAAATTACTATTACAACCAATAAAAGAATTATCATTTATTATCGTTTTATTCTTGCTTATACCATCGAAATTAGCGGTAATTGCTCCTGCACCAATATTTATATTTCTTCCTAATTCAGCGTCTCCTATATACGAAAGATGCGGTATTTTAGTATTATTTCCAGTATTTATATTTTTTAATTCAACAAATGAACCAATTCTATTATTTTTACCTATTTTTACTTTATCATGTATATTTGCATAAGGTCCAACAACAGTACAATCACCGATAGACGCATCAATAATTTGGGAATTGTATATTATACAATTATCACCAATAATACAATTTTTAATAAAACAACCAGGATATATAATAGTATTATTCCCTATTATAGATACTCCCTCAATTATAACATTAGGATAAATTATAACTTCCTCACCAAAAGTAACATCCTCAGAAATATAAGTATTATTTTTATCTATATATTTAGTCATTACTTAGCCTTCTTTTTTTGTATATTATATGTTATTCTTATAATTGCTTTAATTGGTAAAAATCTGCTTAAGAACTTTGCTATTTTAATATTGAAGCCAGGTATTATAACTAACTTATTATTAAATAATTGTTTTATTGTATATTTTGCTACATCATAACTGTCTAAAGCTTTTATACCAAATTCTACTCCAGCAACTGAATTAAATTCAGTATTAACTGGGCCTGGGCACAAAACGCTTACTTTGACATCGCTTTTAGATCTTCTTAATTCTTCATATATAGCACATGTTAAATTATAAACATATGATTTGCTCGCATAATATGAAGCCATTAATGGTCCTGGTTGAAATGCTGCTGATGAAGCTACATTTAAAATATAGCCTTTATTTTTTCTTTTAAAATCTACTAAAAATAATTTCGTTAAAGTATGCACTGCTTTAATGTTAATATCAATTAGATCAAGTTCTCTATCTAACTTGGTTAAATCAAATGAACCAAAAATACCAAAACCTGCATTATTTATTAAAATATCAATATCTTCATTTTTAAATTTATTATAAAGTCTAGAGCAGTTAAAAGAACTTGATAAATCTGTACATATAATATCAACATTTGTATTTAATTCATCTCGTAATTCCTTTAATTTGTCTTTTCTTCTAGCAACTAGTATCAAATCATAACCTTTTTGACTTAATACTCTTGCAAAATCTGCTCCTAACCCTGAACTGGCTCCTGTTATTAATGCCTTCATTTTATCACCTACTATAAAAATTATATAATATAATTTGAAAATATACAATAAAAGGTAAACTAAATAATAGTTTACCCTATAGTTTTTACTACATATGGATCAGTTGAAGTACCTGTTCCACTTGTGAAATTTATATTTCCATTAATTGTTAATTCTATATTCATGTTATTAGTTTGACTAGCTCTTGAATTGTAAATCAAACCTGAAGATGAATAGAATACTTCATAAGAGTTTGCAGAATTAGGTGTTGCTGTCCAAAATTGATTACTCATTTTAGCTAAATAATTATAGTTTGAACATGACTCAGAATTTGCTGTTAAGCAGTTAATATCAATTGATACTTCCATAAGTTCAGATACATATGGTAACCCTGCTGCCATCAATTCTGATTTTGTTGTACATTCTGCTATCCCAGTTTTATCATTTGATTCTTCACTACGTCCACCAACACAATACTCCTTTGGTATAATAATAGACTTACTGTCGGAAGAAAAGTTTTCTTGATTATTATAATAATCAAGAATTGAATCTTTAATACGACTATTCTCTGTGCCTTCAAAATAATTGATACCATAATTTCTTTTTATATCATTATTATATCTATCATCCCATGATATGTATTTTGTTCCTGTTTGTTGTAATAATCTTATATTACCATCAGAATCCACTCTTAAAATTCTCCATGTTTGACCTGAAAAAGTTAAATAATTGTTAACATATTCTCCTCTAAAAACATAATAATTTCCTGTTTCATTAAAATATAATCCGTTACCTTCTGTAACTATATTTTTACTATCCGTTATAACATCAGATAAAATTTTATAAGAATAATCACTTCCACAAGTTAATTTTGGATTATAACTGTAATAATCAGCGTTTTTAAAAACAGTAACTGATCCATTACAATTAGTATCCTTACCTTTATACTTTGTTATTTCTTTCATATATCCACTAGAAACTAGAGCACTAATTGATATTTTTGTTTCACCATATATTTCATCAGTAATTTTATCAGGATTATCAGCAACATAACTTTTTGCTGCTCTAATCATAACATTTTCAAGCTGACTATTATTTATTTTTGTGCCAATAACAGCCTTAACTATTATCAATAATATAATTAAAGCAAAAATTATTCCAATAGCAGTTAGCCCTAATTTAATTAGCTTTCTTTGTTGATCATTCATTTCTGGTTTTTTCATATTTTTTAAATCTTCTAAA